>CADBOG010000082.1 GCA_902796265.1 uncultured Bacteroidota bacterium | reverse complement strand
TTTTTTAGAGGACTTGTTCTCTAATGGACAAAATTAATGGTCGGATTACAGATGATAATATTGCCGTTTGAAAAAAAGTATATACCTTTGCACCTCGCCACAACCTTGAAAGCGAAGACAAAGAAGAGCCGCCATAGAGCGTTGCAGCGTTGCAGTCCAAATGACAAACCAACAACGGTTCCATGCTCCGCTACAGTGCTACAGTCCGAAGTTGTGCAGCACTAGCGCCTCTTGCAGGCGTGCCGTCTGATTTGTTTTTTTCTTCATTTGGCAAATAAATCTTCCATCGTTACTTCGCTATTGACGATACTCCTTCCCGCACCATTGGCTATTCCAAATGTGGTGACAAAGGTATAGACCAGCGATTTGGTAGTTTTCGTCTTTTCTTGGAAAATACTCATACTGTCACGAAGTACCTTTTCGTAGTTTTCGCTGATATAGTATGGCTTGACTGAGAATTTCATTTCGCATAGATTGATAACACGGTCGCCTCTGTCTATCAGCAAGTCTATCTGCGTTCCTTTTTCTTTCTTCTCGTCCTTTTCCATCTTCTTTGGTGATGTATATCTCCAGGAAGATGCCGCTGTTGCAATACCAGAAATGCCTAACTTCTGTTTTACTTGCGCCAGATGTAAAAGGCAAAGAAGCTCAAATGACAATCCTTGCCACGATTCTATGGCAGGCGATTGAAAATTATGGCTCCACCATTCTTCATCTTGGGCATTGAAACCGTCAATAAACCTGTAATAGAACAATGTATAAAAGTCAACCAGGCGGTAAATGGCGCCCTTCGACTTGTTGCCAAACTGAGAATAGCGAAGAATGAAGTCACTGCGTTCCAGATTGCACAACACTGTTGATAAGAGTGCCTTATTCATTCCTGATTTCTCCTCAATTTCTTCTCGTGTCATTCCTTCTCGTTTATCATTCAGCAATTTCACGACAGTGGTATATTTATCCGTGTTGGTGAATAATGCGCGATACAGTTCTTCAAACTCCGTCCTCAATTCACCATTCTTGCGAAAGAACAGACGATCCACATTCTGGACAAGGCTTTCTTTCACATTCAGCAGACTATAGTAGAAAGGAATGCCCCCTATTATCATATACGTCTGAAGCAACTGATAACGATCCCAAGCAGCGCCACGACTCTGCATATATTGCTCTACCTCATGAAGTGAGAACGGACGCACATAGATGTTGTTGGTGATTCGTCCATGAAGTCCACCTTGATTCTCCACGAGCTTGTCCATCATCCAAGATGTTGAGGAGCCGCTGGCCACAAACATGATGTCTTGGCGACGAGCTGCCCAACCGTTCCAAAAAGTCTCCAGTGCATCAACAAATTCTGACTGAGGTGAGTCTATCCACGGCATCTCGTCTATGAAGATAACCTTGCGCTTGTCTTCGGGTAAACCTCCAATAAATTCCTCCAAAGCATCAAAGGCGTCATCCCAGCTTGCATATTTGGGCTGTTGGGCCAGATGAGCATATTTCTTCATGGCTTTTGCAAAATTCCTCAGCTGTTTTTGTTTTGCGAGTCGATGACCGCCAACAAAGGAGAAATCATACTCGTAATTGAAGAAATTGTCCACCAGATATGTCTTGCCCACACGACGGCGACCATAAACAATGACAAACTCCGAACGGTCGGACTCCAGACTCCGCTGCAGTTCGGCCATTTCACGTTCACGTCCAATAACTATTCCTTTTTTCATGACTACATAAATTTTTTGCAAAAGTAATCATAAAATTTAATCTGAGCAAAAAAAGTTCCAGCAAATTGTAAAAAATCTACTGTTGATAGGGCGATTTTTTATGAATAGCTCGCATTTCGAATTAAGAACTGTAGCTCCTGTCCCCATCGTGGGGGAATAATAAACATCTTGTAGGGCTTCGCTCTCGGCTATCTTTGGAAGCTGAAAATCATTGGCAGGTTTCCAGCAAATAGTTTTACCGCCATTGCCAAAAGTATGACACCGAAAAATTTGCGAAGCACATATATGATGTCGCCACCAAGCCAGTGGGTTATCTTGTCGAGGTATCGCAACACAAAATAGTCTATTATAATGTTGAGTGCCAGTCCAATCATGATGTTTATGGTCTCATATTCTGCATGGAGCGAAATGAATGCAGTTATTGCACCTGGACCAGCGATGAGAGGGAAAGCGATAGGCACTATGCTGGCACCTGACGATGTGGGCTCATTCTTGATGATGTCGCGTCCGAGAATCATTTCAAAAGCTAGGATGAACAATACCACAGATCCTGCTACAGCAAAGGATGGCATGTCGATGCCGAAGAGTTTGAGCAACGCGTCACCAAGAAAATAGAATCCGACAAAGAGTATCAAGGCTGCAGCTGTGGCGTGGAATGGCTTGATTTTGGACCCCTTGTCGCGCATTGATACAAAAATCGGAATTGATCCTGTGATATCAATGATGGCGAACATGACTAGAAAAGTACTGAATATTTCGACTATGCTGAACATTTACTGTGTGTGTTATTATTGGTTAATACTAGAACGGTATCAGTCCTATTCTGAGGCGGAGGGATATCATGTTGTATATCCAGACGTTGGCATTAAAGGACCTGATATGATTTACCATTCCATTGTAGGAATAGTAGTAGGATTCATCAAGTTTCGAGAAAGGGTTGGCAAATGTGAGGTCGTAGCAGACGCTCAGATTGAGCGATATAATGTCTCCCAGTATGCTTTGATGTCCAAATTCGAGTCGCATGGCCCATCGCTTATAGTTGTTTTCCATCACCCTGAGTTGGCCATTGGCGGGGATGAGGTTTATGTTGTTCATCGTTGCTCCCCAGCCGAAATATGGTCCCAATGGAGCTATGTCGTTGCCCAGATAGAAGCGCAGACCTAACGAGTAGGTAGATATCTTAGCAAGGGGGGATGTGGTCTCGTAGGTTATGTCGAATTTGGTCGTGCCATAGTCGAAAGCGCCATAGAGCGAGAGGTTGCGTCCGACAACGGCTTCGAGTCCTGCTCCCCAACGGAGGGCGAAGGCATCGGTTTTCTCGCGGAAGGGACGGTTGATGAAGGGGAAGCTGAGCCCCGCCATTCCGCTGACGATAAAGTGCTTGCCCATATAGCCAGGCACACGCTCGCCCTTGATACCCTGCTGGATGTCGGCAAATTGCTGGCTGCGTATCATGTCGTGGCCGTCGCCATGATTAAGGATGGTTTTGCTCTCGTTGAGGATGCTGCCATTGCGGGTGTTGACCAACGCATTGTAAACCATCGTGGATTGGTAGCTGGATGAGTTGAAATAGATGGCCAAGGGCGCGGTGATGACGGGCAGCGAGAAGAAGATTGTGTACAATGTTCCGAAGGCAGGTTGCTGGTTTTCGTAGTTGAGCACCATGCTTAGTGCCAGCTTGTCGGTACCATAGCGATTGACCACGCTGTCCATCACGGGTTGTGTTGCCATGAACAGCGGTACTTTGCCCATGCTGTGGGACAACTCGTTGGTCCAGTCGTTAAGCCTCACATAGTCGTTATAGAAGTCGGTCTCGCCTTTGGAACGCATCATAGGCTCGCTGAAATCGACAACATCGAGTCCGTTTTTCCTTATGCTCGCGGCCAAGTCGTCTATCAGCTGCGACTCATTGTTGTAGCTTTTCTTAATCTTCGTCTCTTCGGTCTTGGAGTTAAAGACGTAGTAGCCAGGAGCGAAGATGAAGCAGTTGCGGGATGTGTCGGCAAGGGGTTCTTCTCTCTTGGCGGTCAGCGAGCTGTTCAGAAGGTTTTGGAAAGCTTTGTCTTGCTCCATGATGTCGGTGAAGACAAAGCGTTTTGCCTCGCGGCTTTGCTGGGCTTTACGGCGACGTTTATATTTGGAATTGTTGTAATTGGCGGCTGCCGAGGTTGTGTCATTCTGTAGTATGTCGAAGGTGGCGGAGAAGTTGTCGGGCTTGTAGTTGTGGCGGCTGCCAAGGTCGGTCATGAGGTCGGTCATCATTTGGTGGAGCCTTGTGTCGCCACCCAGCTCGCGTTCGGTGCGATACAATTCCCTGATGGCTATCATGCAGAGCTCTTCTGGTTTGCAGCGACGAAGGAAATGGTAGACCTGCTGGATTTCGCCCTCTTTGTTGCGGTAGTCGCTCGTGTTGGATGCTGCAGAGTAGGTGCGGAACTTGGCGGCGCCATAGATGGCTTGCGCCATAGCGTATTTGAGGTACTCGTTGTCGGGATTGTCCTTAAGCAGGACGTAGCAGTTGTAATAGGCCGATGCATATTCGGCATCTATCAAGTCTTCGCGGATGCACTCCATACGCGCGAGCATGCGAAGCTTTTCGAATTCGGACTTGCTGGTGACCACATAATGGCTGCCACCGGAGAGGGATGACAGCTGACGGGTTGTGGCGAGTCGACGTTTAAGCAGGTTGGGGTGCGTAGAGAGGCTGTCGTTGTAGTCCTCGCGTGCCGAGATGGGAGCCACGGCGGTGAGGAAAGTGCCGGAGGAGACGGTATAGTAGGGTGTGTTGTAGCGTGTTGTGTCGAAGGCCAGCTCATCGAACGGGAGATAGCCATACTGGAGCACATCGAAGAATCCGTCGCTCACACGCTTGTCGTAAGGACTTTGACCGTAGAGCATGGCGATTCCCAAGCTGTCGGCCTCGCTCTCCATCTCGCGAGAGCGGCTGTGGTAGCGCAGAAAATCGGTAAGGTCGTTGTCGGAAGGGTCGCGACGTTTCTTCTTGCGCAATATGTTCTCGAGATTGTGTTTCCGAAGGTAGTGGATGATTTCATGGCTCAGCACAAAAGCCAGCTGCGCCTCGTCCTCGACTTGAGCGACCAAGCCCATGTTGACAAATATCATGCCCTGCCCTGTGGCGAAAGCATTCACTTCGGTCGACCGTACGGTATAGAAGCGCAGTTGGCGACGCAGTTCGGGATAGTCATGCAACAGTGTGTCGGCTATGCTGTTGACCATCTTTGTTATGGGGTCGCCATACATGATGTGGGCGCTTGCCATAAGACGGCTGATATTGTAGGAGCTTGTCAGGATTCTGTCGCGGTTGGCAAGTTTGCCGTTGTTGTAGTCCTTGACACGTTGGCGGTCTTCGCTGTAGAGCTGCTCGAGGTTTTTGCGAAGGTCGTCAGGCATAGGGCCAGCTGACTCTATGCCGCAGAAATGTCTGTCGGGCAAGAGGGTTTGCGATTGGGCTACAAAGGAACCCACCGCCAAAAGCAGCAATAGCCAAGAAAGTGTTTTTTTCATTGTTTTACAGCTTCAATCCGACAGGAGTTACGCCTTTGCCTGTGGTAAGGAATCCGATGATGCCATTGTTGAATGGCTTTGCACTGCCGGCGAGGACTGCTTTCATAGACAGCTGTGTCCTTGTTTTGCTCATCTCACCGTCGGGAGTGACATGATAGACACCAATCACCTTGCTTCCGCGTTGCAGCTTGAGGGTTTTCATGCTCTTGGCGAGGTTGTAGGTCTCGGGCCATTTGGCATGCTCGGTTTGAAGGAAGTAGACATCGTTGCCCTTGACAATGATGGAATTGGCTGTAAGGCAGGGCAGGCCATTTTCGGCATAGTCGGAGCGGATGGGGAAATGCCACAGGATTTCGCCCTCATCGTCGATGGCGAACAACATAACACCTTGCAGATAAGACTTTATACTGCAAGCGCCCTGACTGTTGCAGGTCTCGACCGACCAGCGTGCCTGGACGGTGCCGACACCGCCAAAATCAGTTGCCTGGCAGTTGGGCATCCTGAAAATGTCGCAATGGAGGTGGTCGGAGTTGCGACCCTGGTTGTCACCGTTGAAGACATTCCATTCGAGTTGGGTGAACGATTTGTAGGAGGCTTTCAGCTCGCCTTTGGCCATGTCGATAGAGCCACCAAAGTAGCGTACATCTTCATCATCGTTGACGCTATGACCCAAGCCCATGAACAAGACTTTGCCTTTCCTGTAGCACAAAAGTCTTGTGTTGTATACCACAAGATTGGTGGCGACGCTGACATCATGGCTGTTGTCTTCGTTGATGAGAGAGACGTAGATATTACTGCGAGCTTTATCATTCTCCACAGAACGGCCGAGGGTGAGGATTTCGCCATCTTCGGTGACCAAAATATGTGAAATAGAATAGAGTGGATAGTCGTGCTGCCATTCGATGTTCATCTCCTCGTCCAAGAGGAATTGCCTTGCATCGAATTTGTCGCTTTTGCGGTTGGTGGTGATGAAGACGAGACCGGTGACGGATTTGTCTTCCGTCTGTGCCACCCAATGGTAAGTATCGTCCTTACGCTCTCTGGTATTGGCGAAAAGCTCGACAGCTTTGCCTTCGACAGACATGCTTTCGAGGTTGATAACCCATCTGTTGAACGATTCCTTCTTGCCATCTTTGCGATAGGTGAGCAAATAGAGTTTTCCGTTGTTGATAGAGGAAGCAAGGACCTCGTCGTCTTTGCTTTCTTCAATCAAAAGGTTTTTGGCAATTTTCTTATTATTGTCCAAAGCGAGCACCATGCATTCTTTTTTTATATAATTACCGATGAAGGTGGCATAGCGATGCGATGTCGCGATGGTATAGTTGTTGTATGTACCAACGAAATCCATGTCGTTAATCTCGCTGACATTCGTTTTTTTCCATTCGTCGCCGTATTCAACCGTTAACGTCTGACCCATAACGCAGGTTGCCAAAAAAGCAAAAAGAAGGGTTAGTAATGATTTTCTCATAGCTTTTATCTTTTTATTGTTTTGATTTATAGAATTTTGTTTTATTAATAGCGTTACAAAATGATATACAAAGATAAACTTTTTTCTGGAAAAACAAGGACAAGGGAGATTTTTTTGTTTCAGGTTTCAAGTGGCCTTCGGCCGTTTCAGGTTTCAGGTTTCAAGTTTCAAGTTTCAGGGTGCAAGGTCCAGTGGACCGCGCAGAGCTGATATGAGCGTTGGATGTTATGGGTTTCAGGTTTCAGGTTTCAGGTTTCAGGTTTCAGGTTTCAAGTTTCAGGTTTCAGGTTTCAGGGTGCAAGGTCCAGTGGACCGCGCAGAGCTGATATGAGCGTTGGATGTTATGGGTTTCAGGTTTCAAAATTCTCAATTCTCAATTTTCAATTCTCAATTCTCAATTATTCCCGTATTACCTCGATTGCTCCATTGTGTTCGATTTCGCGGCCGGTGCTATGACGGGCATAGAAGCGGAAGAAATAGGTGCCTGTTGGAATATGCTTGTCGTTAGGGTCCCAGAACTGTTCCTCGGAATGAATGTTCTCGCGCTTGCATATCAGTCGTCCCCAACGGTCGTAAATCCAAAAGACACTATATTCGAACTCTTTAGCATCGAGTATTCCGACAACACCCCAACGATCGTTTACACCATCGCCGTTGGGCGTGACGGCATTGGGGAACCGCAAGGCCACGATGTGGAGATTGAGCCTCACCGTACTATCGCATCCGTTGCGATCCTTGAGGACTTGCTCGTGCCAGCCTTCACGACGAACCAGGAACCCGTTGTCGGAATAGGTATCGCCATATACTATCTCTGCCTCGAAGGTGTCTACCGACAACTCATGACGCACAAAATCGAGAACGAAAAGGCTATCACAACCCTGAACAGTTTGGTAAGAATGGGTGTAGATGCCTGTTTGGTCAACATTAAATTCGTTGTCGGAGTAGGCTTCGTCGCATGTAGACACCTGGATAGTGTCGTAATAAGAGGGATTGAGAGCAAGGTCGATGGTGAAAAGCGAGTCGCATCCGTAACGGCTTACACCGCTGTGAGTATGAAGGCCTTGCGGCGTATCGCGATGGATGATGAATCCCAGCGTATCGTAGTCGCCCTGACAGAGTACGAGGGCTGTGGTGTCGTCGAAGTTTGGATGAACAAATATGTGGTGCACGAGGGTGTCGGTGCAATGCAAGAATGTGGTAATAAGAGTTATAGATGTGTCGTTAAGGGGCAGGAATGATCGCGAGGGTGACGTTGAGCCATCGCCCCAGATGTATTGGAACTGGTCGGCAGGATTGAGAGAGGCACTTACCGTCACGCTGTCACCAAAGCAGATGTCTCCCCTACCCTCGATTGCCTGACGATGGTAGCAATCGATATGGTAGGAAATCTCGGCAGTATCGGCACATTGAGAGTCGCTGAGACGGCAGCGGATGGAAACGGTATGGTCGCCATTGACCTCGATTGGAATCACAAGGGTATCCTCTCCTCCCAACGCCTGCAGACGCTGACCGGCAATCGTTTGGCCATCGATGGTCCACACCACGTCGACAATCTGCTGTCGGACAAGATGCAGGAAGGATGAGTCGATGTCGACACGACAACGATTGTAGAGATAGACCTTCTGTGCACAAGTGTCGATTCGGCATGCTATATCGGCCAAAGGCTTGGGCAGCAAAGCTGTAGCATGAACGGTAAAGCCACAGACAGCCTTGCCGAGGAAGGTGCAATGGCATACATACTCAGCGCTATCGATAGGCACCATTATCTCGTTGTCGGTCGAAATCACAGTAGCATCGTTGCCACGTGTCCACTCATAGTCGAAACCTTCGGGAGCACGGAGCCGCACAGAGTCGTCGCTGTCGCAGAGATTGACAAGGGCTATGCGGCGATTGTCGCACGCTATGGTGAAATAGGCATATCCGAAATGTCCGCCGTCGGCACAATCCTTTGTGGTGAAGCGGACATGAAGCTGCTGACCATGATAAGCCGAGATGTCGATACCCACATTTGTCCAGTCCTTCCAGATGACGTTGGTTCCCGACACGCTGTTCCATCCCGCCAAGCCTCCGGCAGCAAAGAAGTCGGCATAGCAGCATTGGGTATCGACGATATTGCCAAACTGGTCGAGAATCTCCAGCGTGAAATGAGGCTGGTTGCTGCTGTTATGGTTAGGATTCTGCAGCACGACGGCATACTTGACGAGATGCATATCCTTGTCGAGGGTGTCGACGAGATAGTCGAATGTTACCGTTTCGCCCATGGCGCCCACATTCTCGTCACCGAGCCGGAAAGAGACCTCCTCGCCTGGCGGCACCATTCGCAGACGGTTGCCCGTTAGTGGGTCGCGCAACGAAGAATCGAGGATGACAATATGGCGCTCGTCACCAATGGTGCTGTTCTGCAAAGGATTGGCGTATGTGCCATTGGTCATGTGTATGCTTGGGTCGTAGAAATTGATAAAATCGATGCAACCATCTATCGTGGTCGATATCGTGGCCGAGACATCGGAACATGCGGGACTTGTTCCCTCACAGAGAACCAGCATCCTGAGAAAGTAAAGGGTGTGGGGACGCAGACCTTCGATGGTGCATGAGGTGACGGAATGGCTGAAGGTGTCGACAATATGGATGGAGTCGGGCGGTTCATCATAACGACGTATGAAGAGCAGATATTTGTCGAGAGCATTATTAGTAGCATGCCAAGAGATATCGATGCTGTGGCCGTCGGTATGGAGACGGCTGATGGAAGACACGCTTCGGTGACAGCCACCGCGAGGCAGCTCGACATAGACGTTGTTGCAGGTGCTGTCCCGACAGTTGCCATTGATGAAGAGTATGCCTCCTGTGCATGGATAATCCCAGGGAATGACCAGCTCGGTGATGCTGCCATCGAGGAAGGTGTCGACTGTGTTGTCGTAAGAGAAGACATGCCACAATGAGGCGGAAGGATCGCTGTCCCATGTGATACGCACAGTTCCACCCAAATCCTCGACAGATGGATTTAAAGGCTTCAGGCAAGGACATTCGACTTGAGGCTCGTAGGGAGGAGCAACACCTTGCATAGGTGTATAGCAACCTGTAGCGCCAAGAGAGAGCAGACGATACACCACTCTGTAGCCAACGGGGATATTATTGATTGTATATTCTGGCTCAGTCAGTTGAACCGTTGTTCGAGGATTGGCTGGATTATCGAAGTAGTTATAGGTATCTGTGTGTTGGTCGACAACGGCATAATCGAGGACCCATACAACGTTGTTGTCGGGTTCTTCCCAGGTAAGCTTGAGGGTGTTGCTGTCAAGGTATTCGCTTTGGAAATTGGTAGGCTTGACCTGCTCGAACTCGCAAAGGATGACTTTGAAACCTTGCGTAGGATAGTCGTCGTCGGCACGGAAATGGATAACGACGGTGTTGCCGCTGCTTTCGTAGGTGCCATCACCGCTCGGAGGAGCTGAGCAGACAACTCCGCCCGAAGTGCTATTATTGCGGATAATGAGATGTGCATTGCCTTGAGGGTGTGTCAGATAGCTTTCCACCTCGATGCGATAGCGACCATTCGGGGAGATAGTATGGAAGGTATAGGTCGCATTGCATGAAGTGGAATAAGGGCCATTGGGACCACCGTTGTCGTAGACCTCAGCATAACTCATTGAGGTGTCGCCCGTTCCCTGCTGCGGCAGGATAATTGTTTGGCATTCAGCACACCGCACAAACGACAAAGCCAACAATAAGATGGCTAAGGCTTTCGTAAATGTGGGTTGTGGATTCATACCATATATAGTGTACCTTAATGGGCGAAAAAGTTTACCGAAATATTATTTTTGTGTATTGTTTTCGTTTTCGGGCTGCTGATAGATCTTTGATTCCTTGCAGTGGGTTTCCATGTAGTACTCGATGGATTTGAGCACCCAATTGATGAAAAGGATGACTGCTGAGGCAATAAGAGCCTCAACCCAAAGACCATAGCCGCATAAAGAGCCCACACCAGCAGAACACCAAAGAGTGGCGGCGGAGTTCAAGCCATGGACGGTGAATCCGTTACGAAGGATTACACCAGCACCGAGGAAGCCTATGCCGGTGACAATCTGCGCGAGGACACGGAGATTGTCGTTATTGACCAAGCCGCCAGAAGCTATTGCATTAGCGATGACAGTCTCAGAGATGAGAATGAAGATGCATGCTCCTACGGAGACGAGGGCGTTGGTGGTAAGTCCGGCGCTACGCTGACGCAGTTGGCGTTCGAGGCCGATAGAGATGCCGCAAACCAAGGCGACAATTAAACGTGATAGAAAAATGTAAAGAGACATATTAGTTAAGGGTTTCAAGTTTCAAGTGGCCTTCGGCCGTTTCAGGTTTCAGGTTTCAAGTTTCAAGTGGCCTTCGGCCGTTTCAGGTTTCAAGTTTCAAGTTTAGCTTCGCTGACATTGCATCGTCTCGGGATAGAAAGCGAGCTTTCTCTCCTCTCGCCTTGCGCAATGTTCAAGTTTCAAGTGGCCTTCGGCCGTTTCAATTCTCAATTTTCAATTTTCAATTCTCAATTTAATAAAGTTCTCAATTATCAATTTTCAATTCTCAATTTAATAAAGTTCTCAATTCTGCCTAATTCCTAGGTCTTTTATGTATTTGTCTAGGTGGGCGTTGTGGAGGGATTTCTTGATGGCTGGCTGTACTTCGGGCTTGTAGAAGAAGAAAAGCTGGTTCTGTTCCTTCTTCTCGTTAGGATGACGAGCCACATAAACGGGCTCCATTGTTTCGGGATTGATACCAGTATAGTACATCTCTGTAGAGAGTGTCATAGGCGTAGGTGTGAAATCCTGAATCTGTTCCAATCTATAGCCCATACGCTTCATCTGGACAGCTAGGTCGGCCATATCGCTCAATCGGCAGCCAGGATGCGAACTGATGAAATAAGGTATCAATTGGTAACGTAATCCCGACTTCCGGCATATTTCGTCGAAGCGCTTCTTGGTTTCGACAAAGAGAGAGAATTTGGGTTTGCGCATAAGGCTGAGCACCTTGTCACTAGTATGCTCAGGTGCCACCTTGAGGCGGCCGCTGACATGATGCTGCACCACCTCACGGAAATAATCCCAGCCGTGATTGTCGGCAGCATTGGTGCTTTTGGTATCATTTCCAAACAGGTCGCAACGGATGCCACTACCGATATAGAGATGCTTGATGCCCGGAAGGGAACGCACCTTGCGATAAAGCTGCATCAAAGGCTGATGGTCGCTCTGCAGATTCTTGCATATCGACGGCTGTATGCAACTGTAGCGTGCGCACTTGAGACAGAGGCTCTTATCCTTGCCTTGCATCTGCCACATGTTGGCAGAAGGGCCACCAAGGTCGGTAAGAACTCCGTGGAAATCGGGGTCGGCAACAAGAGCCTTAATCTCGCGAAGGATGGAAGCCTCGCTGCGGCTGGCAATCTGCTTGCCCTGATGGGCGCTGATGGTGCAGAATGAGCAGCCTCCGAAGCATCCACGATGGATATTGATGGAGTTGCGAATCATCTCGAAGGCGGGGATAGGACCTCGCTTCTTGTATTTGGGATGAGGCTGGCGGATGTATGGCAAATCAAAAGAGGCATCAATCTCCTCGGTGGTCATCGGGAACTCGGGAGGGTTCACTACGACATAACGGTCGCCATGCCGCTGAATGAGGGTGGCACACTCTATCTTGTTGCTTTCCCGCTCGATGATATGATAATTCTCAGCCTCCGCACGCTTGCTCTTCAGGCATTCCTCGAAGGAATGAAGCTCGATAACGGGATGTTGTTCGGATGTTTGGTTGTTCTGATTATCAGGATTGTTGGTGGAATTATGAATATTCCTAGTGCTAACGTATGCCACTTGTGGCAAAGCGTAGCAAGCCTCAATGCCTTTACCTTCGGCAAGGAGACGAGCTATCTTAAGGGTTGTCCTCTCCCCCATTCCATAGTTGAGAAGGTCGGCAGGTGTGTCGATTAATATCGATGGGAAGAGTTTGTCGTCCCAATAGTCGTAGTGAGCCAGACGACGCATGCTCGCCTCTATGCCTGCAATAACCACAGGCACATCGGGGTATATCTGCTTGAGGATGCGCGAATAGACGTAGGTGGCTCGGTCGGGACGGAATCCTGACTGCCCTCCTGGCGTATAGGCATCATCGTGACGCAAACGACGGGCAGCGGTGTAGTGGTTCACCATGCTGTCCATTGCCCCACTGGTGACGCCAAAGAAGAGGCGCGGACGACCGAACTTGCGAAAATCGCGCAGGTCGTCCCTCCAATTGGGTTGAGGTATTACCGCCACACGATAGCCCGCAGCTTCGAGAGTGCGGCCTATGACAGCGGTGCCAAAAGCAGGATGGTCGATATAGGCATCGCCTGTTACCAGAACAATATCGACAACATCCCATCCGAGGCGCTTAACCTCATCCAATGTTATGGGAAGAAAATGGCTCATCAAACAAAGAAAGGTCCTTAAGGTCCCATGACCTTAAGGACCTTAAAGACCTTACTATCATTAATAATATTAGTCTTGGATAGCTTTGATGCCGGGAAGAACCTTGCCTTCGAGATATTCGAGCATAGCACCACCACCTGTGGAAACATAGCTCATCTGGTCAGCAAGACCCATCTGCTTGACGGCTGCAACAGAATCACCACCACCAACAGCAGCGAAGCAACCTTGCTTGCAAGCATCAGCAACGCTGAGGGCTATATCGTTGGTTCCCTTGGCGAAAGTGGAGAGTTCGAAGACACCAGCAGGACCGTTCCAGAGGATGGTCTTGCTCTTCATGATGATTTCACGAATAGCCTTGCAGCTCTCGGGACCGCAATCCATGCTCTCCCAACCATCGGGCACCTCGCCAGAGGGGACAATCTGGGTGTTGGCATCGTTGCCAAACTTGTCACCGATGACGCTATCGACGGGCAGATAATACTTCACGCCCTTCTCATCCATGCGGCGCATTAGTTCGAGAGCGAGATCCATCTTGTCGTCCTCGCAGATGCTGTTACCAATCTTGCCACCAAGAGCCTTGGTGAAGGTGTAACGCATACCACCGATGATAATCATATTGTCGACCTTGTCGATGAGGTTCTCGAGGATGCCAATCTTGCTGCTCACCTTGCTGCCACCAATGATAGCTGTGAAAGGACGGGGAGCGTCGTGCATCAATTTCTCAAGGTTGCGGACCTCATTCTCCATGAGGAAGCCGAAGTATTTGTCGTTGGGGAAGAACTTGGCGATGACAGCCGTAGAGCTATGCTCGCGATGGGCAGCACCAAAAGCGTCGTTGATGTAGCAGTCGCCCAGCTTTGAAAGTTGCTCGGCAAGAGCCTCATCACCCTTGGTCTCACCAGGATAGAAGCGGATGTTCTCGAGAAGGAGAATCTCGCCCTCTTTCAAAGCAGCAGCCATCTTCTCAGGCTCACCGCTGCCAAGAAGGGCGTTGGTGAACTTGACATTGCAACCAGCAAGCTCCTCAAGGTGCTTTGCAACGGGCTCGAGGGTGAACTCGGGTTCGAAACCGCCTTTCTTAGGACGACCGAAGTGGGCCATGATGATAATGCATGCACCATCGGCAAGAAGTTTTTTGATGGTTGGCATCGACTCACGCATACGAGTGTCGTCGGTGATGTTCTTGTTCTCATCCACGGGGACATTGAAGTCCACTCGCAACAGGACCTTACGGCCTTTAAAATTAACGTCTTTTATTGATTTCATGGGTATTAGTGGGGTTAAAAGGTTTACATATTTGAGGCATCAAACTTCTTCCGGTTCCTCAACAGCCATACTTATGTAGAGAGCAGAAAGCATGGTGAAGACAAATGCCTGGATATAAGCAACAAGGCATTCGAGAAGGCTGATGAAAACAGTAAAGAGGACTGACACCGCTGAAACAGCTCCACCAACAGCAGTACCAAGGGTGTTGCTGAGAATGAAGATGATGACCACAAAGCCAAGGATGACGATATGACCTGCCGTCATGTTGGCAAAGAGTCGAATCATCAGCACTATGGGCTTGGTGAAAACACCGACAAGCTCTACAATGGGCATCAAGGGGAAAATCTTAAGCCACGAGGGTACTCCTGGTGTCCAAAAGACATCCTTCCAATAATGCTTGTTGCCATTGAGGTTAGTGATGAAGAAGGTAATCACAGCCAAGATAGCAGTCACAGCTATGTTGCCGGTAATGTTGGCACCTGCGGGGAAGAAGGGTATCAATCCCAATATGTTGCAGAAGAAGATGAAGAAGAATAGCGTCAAGAGGTAGGGCAAGAAACGGTTGGTGTGATGTCCGAGGATAGGTCCGACAATATCGTCGCGAACATGAAGAACCAAAATCTCTATAAGTGACTGCATACCGTGAGGAGCCTTTCCGGCACGTTGTTTGTACTTCTTAGCCGTAACAAGAATAATGATACTCAGCAAGGTAACAGCAATAATGATTGCCGCTGCCGTCTTGGTGATAGACAGGTCAACAGGCTTCAATGTATTACCTTCGCCATCAAGGATAGCCGCATAACTTGTGCCATCATGAGTGGTGAGCAAGGCCTTCGACTCATCGTCGGTAGGCTCGACGCAAATCACCTCTTCCTTAACAAGGCCACCACCTACAAGAGCATAGGTATGCTTCTTTCCCTGATAGACATCGTGACCATGATGGAAATGCTTGGAAGAAAAGAACTGGAGGCTACCCTCGTCGATAAGGATGATAGGCAAGTTGATGCCTATCACATGCTCCTCGCCATCACTCCCATGATAGTCGGCAATATGCCAGCTATGGGCATCGGTGACGTGACCAATGATGATAGAACCAGAGTCCACTTCCTGTTGCTCAGGAGTAGAGCAACTAGCGAAAGTCAGCGCTATCAGCGAAAAGATGACTGGCAATATCTTGATTCGTTTCATATATTCGATTGTTTTTGAGTTTTTTCGTTATTACGGTGAGAAAGGTGCTAGCAGGTTTTAGTTCACTTTAGATGTACCACCTAAGATGTCAATTTGAACACTGTCGAAGAGACCCAGCTGGTTGGCGACAGCTTTCTGCTGCTTTTCGATGGTGATGGTAGCAAGCTGATTCCGTATCAAACGTTTGGCGATGACAGGACGTGTAGCTTTATCGCGACGCGCAATTTCAGACAGCTTCTCATAGTCGCGGCTCGAAAGGGTCACAACTATGCGTTTGGCTTTCTTGCTGTTTTTCTTCTTTTTGTTCATTGTATATTATCGGTCTTCGTTCACGGTTTAAAGATTTAGATGCAAAACAGCACAAAAACCTTAAACCGTGAACATTAAACCATTATTGTCTGCTCATATAGGGCATCACTTCCTGCTTAAAGGTGTCACTTGAAGCGAAGTCGTCAATAGCTTTCAGACGAGCTGCGTTGCCGCTGTCGGCAGCCTTGAATGCCTCTTCGCCAGCATCGGTGAAGACCATTTCAGGCATACTGGTGAATGGGCTGCGAGTGTAGACCTTATGTTCACGCATGGTGACAACCTGATAGAGGAAATAGTAGGAATCGATAAGCATACGCTCAACATCCTTTGCCTTCGAAGGCGGGAACTGCTTCACGTAGTTCATCTGCTGATTGTAGTAGTCGAACACGTCGCATAGTATCTCAAAGGCTTTCACCTGGTCGCCAGCATGGCTATAGGCATAGACCATCATGATAGCGAAGCGGTCGTTGGGGAAGTTCTTTGTGGGGAAGAACTCCTCACGCAGCTGCAACGCTTTGCGTGCCGATGCTGTGTCGCCCTGATCCAAGAGCTGCTGGCTGAGCATCACGAACGACTGGCGCTGAACGTCACCCATATTCTTGCTGACAGGGTCAACATAAATGTCTTTGTTCAAGTTGCCCCATTCGAGTGGGAGATAGCTGCCATCCGACTGGCGTATGCCATTGAGGAAGTAATCCTTAGTACGGGCGGTGAAGTGATACTGTCCGCCTGTGACACGATAAGGAACTATCAACGAGAGCATACCATCATCGATGCTATACTGGTCGACCACTGGGAAGACATCGCGGATATAGCCAGGATTCATAATGCTTACAGGACGCTCGAAGCGATTAGTACCGAGAATATCGAGCATCATCATCTCATTGCGAATCAAATAGCCACGCGAGATGTTGACATCGAAATAGATGGCATCCTGCATATTAGCCGTGTCGGCAGGAGTAATGATACCATTAGCAAGGAGTTTCTCCTTGTCGAGGGTAATCTTGAACTTGTTGGTGGGCAGATATGCAACGCTGTCATCACCACGCTCCTTGCGGACAAGACGCTTACGGTTCTGTACCAACATATTGAGCGCATCGGTAACCTCCATACGAGGACCGTCAGGATTCAAGACAAAGACCTCATGACCTAAGCCATACATTTCCCTCGGGAGCGTGAACGGCAGAGGATCAGACTCATAGAGTTTATTATAGAGCTGGTCGACATACCAATGCATTCCAGAGAGTGTATAGTTGAGGATTCGTACGTCGGTACGGAAACCTTCCACCTCTTGTATATACCAAAGCGGGAAGGTATCGTTGTCGCCGAAAGTGATGACGATACCATTCTTGTCGACAAGACCAAGATAATTCTTAGCAAAATCGCGAGCAGCTGTCTTATTGGAACGGTCGTGGTCGTCCCAGTTCTCGGCAGCGAGCAGAATCGGTACCGACATTGAGAGGACGAAAACCAGAGGCAATGCAACAACCTTAGGCAATTTCACGAAGCTGATAATCAATCCGACCACACCCATCATGGCCAAGATGAACCATCCGCGGCCGAGTGCCAGGCCTAATACGATACAAGCAAGAGATGCAATAAGATAAGTGTTGCGATCCTTCTTCTCAAACTTTGTTGTCAACCAGTCGTAGAGAGCGTAGACGCCCAATCCGACCCATATAGAGAAGAAGTAGAAAGAACCGACGAAAGCATAGTCACGCTCACGTGGCTGACGAGGAGGCATGTTAAGATAGATGGCGATAGCCAAACCTGTCATAAAGAACATGATAAATGTCACGAAGGCATCCTTGCGGTTCTTGATGCAATGGAACACCAAGCCGAGCATACCAAGCAACAAAGGCAGCATGTAGTAGCGGTTACGAGCCTTGTTGTTGGCAAGGTGGTCGGGCAAATTGTCCTGAGGACCGAGACGCTGCTCATCGACGAAATTGATACCAGAGATCCAGTTGCCATCGGTATAGTTGACTGTAGCATAGTGAGTACCCTGCATACCTGTGTTGTCGTCGAAATGATGACCTTGAATATCATTCTGGCGACCAGCGAAGTTCCACATAAAGTAGCGCCAATACATCCAACCCATCTGGTAGCGATGGAAGAAGGTCATGTTCTGAGCAAAGGAGGGTTTCTGACCCACCTCAGGTTCGCCAGCCCAATATTTGTAGTACTGAGGATGCTGACGGCTGCCGTCGTTGCTATACATACGCGGGAAGACGCCAGTATGGTTATCATTATAAATGTATTTCTGAGCATACGATGCCACCTTGTAGTAGTCGCGACCCTCGCCATCCTTAGCACGGACATACTTGGCGTAGTCATTCTCGCTCGAAATGGGGTTGCCGGCTGTGTAGTACTGACCCGAGAAGAGCGGCGTCTGACCATACTGCTCACGGCCAAGATAAGCACGCATAGCAACGGCATCCTTAGGAGCATTCTCGTTAAGCGGTGTGTTGGTGTTGGCACGGATAACGAGGATGAAGAAGGTGGAATAGCCAACAACGAGCATCAGAAGGCTAAGCAGCGCTGTGTTGGTAATCTCACGACGCTTGCCTTTGACGATATACCAAGCAGCTGCACCCAATGCCACAAGAATGATGAAGAACCCAAAGGAGAAGGTGCCAGCACCAAGTTTGGCAAAGAACAGGAGTGCGAAAACCAAAGCTATCACTATGATATTGACAGTCTTGCCCGGACGCTCGAAATGGGAGTTGTTCCATATTCCCCATACAATAAAGATGGCAATCAACAAGAAGAAAACGACCGTACCAGTGTTGAAGCCCATGTGCAACTTGTTGACAAAGAAGACGTCGAAGTCGCTCGACAAGTTGACGATACCCGGAATGACACCGTAGAGAATGGCGGCCAACAATACCAGCGAAATCACGCCACTGATAAGGAAACCCTTGATGGTTGTCTGAGGATATTTCTTGAAGTATACCACATAAACGATGGCGGGGATAGTCAAGAGGTTGAGGAGGTGGACACCAATGGCGATACCGACAAGGAATGATATCAGTATGAGCCAGCGGAGCGAATGAGTGTCGTCACTCTGCTCTTCCCATTTAAGGATTGCCCAGAACACCACAGCGGTGAAGAAAGAGGACATTGCATAGACCTCACCTTCAACAGCCGAGAACCAGTAGGTGTCGGTGAAGGTGTAGGTGAGAGCGCCAACGATACCGCTGGCGAAGACAGCCCATACCTTCATGTTGTTCAAAGCCAACTCCTCGGCCTTCAGCAACTTTTTGCCGAGCAAGGTTATTGTCCAATAGAGGAACATAATACCCAAGCCGCTAGCCACAGCCGACATCACATTGACTGCAAAAGCAGCATGATAGGGGTCGGTGAAAAGGGAGAAGAGACGACCAATAATCTGGAAAGTAGGTGCTCCAGGAGGGTGTCCCACTTGTACTTTAAATGCAGTAGCGATGTATTCGCCACAGTCCCACCAAGAGGCTGTTGCCTCAGCGGTCATGATGTAGACGGCACAGGCGATGATACCAATCATCCAACCTATGACGTTGTTCACCAGATGATACTGTTTCAGATTTTTATCCATTATTAAAAGTTGATATTGTTGTAAAGGTAGTTTGGATTCTAATGAGCGATAAATAAAGAATCTATTAATCGAATACTTCGTCGCGGTTAATAGGCATAGTCATGCAACGGGCACCACCGCCAGCACGTGGAAGTTCAGATGCTGCGAATGTGACAACACAACGATTGTAGTCGTCAATGCTCACACGACCTTCTGCCACATCCTCTGCCTTAAGTACACTGAATCCGGCTTTGTCGAGAGCATCGATAGTATGGCTATTACGACGGTAACCGATAACCTTACCTGGAGCGATGGAGAAGAAGTTGGCTCCACTATGCCATTGCTCGCGCTGCTGCATCCATAGGTCGTCGCCACCACAGAAGACGGGTTCCATGTCGAAGCCTACATGTTTCAGAGCTTCAAGCATATTCTTGCAATTGTGATGCTTCACTTTGCCACCATCGATTTCAATCCATGTAGTCGACTTGCCAGCAAACTCGGCTGTCTTGCGGAGCATAGGTTCATACATCATGCAACGGTCGCGGTCGAGGAAAGTATAGACCATGTCAAGGTGGATGAAGGACTCGGGATGGTGGGGCAACTCCTGAACTATAATATTGAATTTGGGACGATTGCTAAAAGTATGGGCAAGAAACTCTATACCTTTGGCATCAGTGCGGATACCTTGTCCAATGCAGAGTAGGTCGTGACGGCCAATCTGGACGTCACCGCCTTCGGTGTGAGCAGTAGGATTCCAATCCTGAGCATTAATAACATCACACTTGAAATAGTGCTTAAAAATAGCTTTATAGATTAGATTCTCGCGCTTACGTACATCGAACGACATCGAATTGATAAGCACACGATCATAAATAGACGAGGAGGCATCGCGTGTGAAGAAAAGATTGTAGAGAGGACGCAGTACATAGCGGCGTTCTGCAAAACGCTCAGGGTCTTTGCCCTCGCGGTAGGGGAAGCCCTCAATCAGCGCAGTGGCGATATCCTTAATGGGCAGCATCATAATCTCGTCAATCAGATATTCTGCATCTTCTGCCTTGCAACTTTGAGTGACCAGCGAGTTACAAAGGTCATCATCTTCAAGCAGATGCCTGATGATTTCTGTAACATAATAGACTTTTGTAACTTTCTCGAAAACGCCACAGAAATATCGGTATTCTTCGTCAACGATATTCTTGTTAAGGATGTCGCTATACAATGCCTCTGCGGCATTGGCAGGCGTCATACGTTCAATCTCGGGACCTGGACGATGCAAAAGTAGTGCATTCAACCGTCCTATCTCCGATGTCACATTGACCTTCATTGTTGCACTCTCTGTTTCCGAGAGCATATCATTTTCATTTAATTTCATACTTGCAAATATGTTCAAACAGCCTTTCTTGTTGCTACTCAAAAAGATATTGGCAACAAGAAAGACAATCTAAAAATGCAAATATACACATTTTTTTTGAATTGCCACTTTTTTCGCCAAGAATGTGGAAGAAATGTCATAAACAGAATGTGGAAGATATGTCATAAACAAAAACAGGACGGTCATCTGGCCGTCCTGTTTTTCAATCATATTTATTATCGCTAATAGCAGCATGTTTTATGATTAGTAGCTGCGGGCAAAGACTACGCGACGATGTGAAGGTTTTCCGCTGTAGATGCAACGGCCTTCTTCCTCGGGAGCATCGTAAGGAATGCAGCGTATGGTGGCTTTTGTCTCCTCCTTGATGCGTTCCTCTGTTTCGGCAGTACCATCCCAATGGCAGAGAAGGAAACCATTCTTCTCAATCTCAACCTTAAAGTCATCCCAAGTATCGACCTTGCGAGTCATCGAGGTGCGGAAATCTGCAGCCTTCTTGAAGAGATTCTGCTGAATCTGCTCCATGAGCTCATAAACATGGTCGGCAATGCCTTCGATAGGCATAGTTATTTTTTCGAGAGTATCGCGACGGCATACCTCACAGGTGCCGTTCTCGAGGTCGCGGGGACCTATGGCAAGACGAACGGGAACACCCTTGAATTCATACTCGTTGAATTTCCAACCTGGCTTGTACTCTGGACGGTTATCATACTTAACAACAAGTCCTTTGGCTTCAAGTGCCTTCACGATAGGAGCAATATGCTCGTCGAGTTGACGCTGCTGTTCCTCGCTTTTGCAGATAGGAACAATAGCCACATGGATTGGTGCCAGACGCGGAGGCAGAACAAGACCATTGTCATCGCTATGGGTCATGATGAGGGCACCCATCAATCGGGTACTGACGCCCCATGAGGTGGCCCATACATACTCAAGCTGATTCTGCTTGTTAAGGAACTGCACTTCGAATGCCTTAGCAAAATTCTGACCAAGGAAGTGGCTGGTGCCTGCCTGCAAAGCCTTGCCATCCTGCATCATAGCTTCGATACAGAGAGTGTCAAGAGCACCAGCGAAACGTTCGTTGGGACTTTTGTGACCCTTGATGACAGGAACAGCCATGTAATTCTCCACAAAGTCGCCATAGACATCGAGCATACGGCGAGCCTCCTCTTCGGCTTCCTCGCGAGTAGCATGAGCGGTGTGACCTTCCTGCCAAAGGAACTCTGCCGTGCGGAGGAACATGCGGGTGCGCATCTCCCAACGTACCACATTAGCCCATTGATTGCAGAGGATGGGCAGGTCACGATAGGACTTAATCCAGTTCTTATAAGTACTCCAAATGATGGTTTCTGATGTGGGGCGAACAATAAGTTCTTCTTCCAGTTTGGCTGCCGGGTCGACGACAACTCCATTGCCATTGGGGTCATTCATGAGACGGTGGTGAGTCACCACGGCGCACTCCTTAGCAAATCCCTCAACATGTTCAGCCTCACGACTTAAGAAACTCTTGGGAATAAACAAGGGAAAATAGGCGTTCACATGACCCGTTGCCTTGAACATACTGTCCAGCTGGTGCTGCATCTTCTCCCAGATAGCGTAGCCATAGGGCTTAATCACCATGCATCCGCGAACCGCGCTCTGTTCAGCAAGGTCGGCACGAACAACAAGCTCGTTATACCATTCAGAGTAATTCTCACTGCGTTTCGAAAAATCTTTTGCCATTGTTGTTAATGTTTACAATTTATGGTTTAAAGTTTAAGGTTTGCGGGTCAAAAAAACACTATGCTGTTTTCGATGGAGTGAGCCTCATAAATCAATAAACTTTAAACTTCGAACAATTTTTTTTTGCTATTATCGTTTCATTTAAAGAAAAATGCGTACTTTTGCACGCGGTTATTTCGGTTTGCAAAAATACGAAATAATTGGTAAACTGAATAAAATTAACTTAATCGATAATCAAGCCATGAACAAGAATAATATTAGTATCAGCAAATTATACACATTATTTTTGTTAATTTCTTTTGGTGTTAATGCTGTTGCACAGGGTACAGACAGCTTATCAAACTACTATTCAAATCACCAAAAAGGAATAAAACCACATGCACCCAAGGCCTATATCGACACCTCAGTGGCATCGAAATCGGACAACATCACCGTAGATCTTATTGGTCAGATTCCAGACACCACAAAACGCGACACCACTCCCAGTGGCTTCAACCTTGAGCGCCGCACCATCCAGACAGAGAGCTACAGTCTCTATCCCTATGACCCATGGTATCATACATGGTATGGCTCGTATTACGACCCCTGGTATCACCCTTGGGGCTATGACCACTGGATGATGTCACACTGCTGGACTTGTGGCCCTTACATTGGAGGTTATTACGGTTGGGGTTATTATTGGGATTATGGTCCATACTGGAGTTTCGGTTGGGGTTATCCGTGGTACTGGAACCATTACTATGCCTACTATGGTTATTATTGGGGGCGTCCGTACCATGGTTACGGCAACTACTATGGCAATAGCGACTACGGTTATGGGCTTTTAAGCAGCAGCCGTAACGGCAATCGCAGCGGCAATGTCGCTGCCCGTCCAAGGACATCCACCTCCCCTGCCCCAATTGGCCGTACCGTGCGTAGAGGCGGTGTTGACCTCAACAATGGTGGCCGTGCGCCTCATGGCCGTATAAGTGGGACTGGTACCATCGGCCGTGAAAGTTCAAGCACTTCTCGTGGAACAACGGTAACATCACGTGGCTCTTATGGTCGCTATGCAAAACCCGCATCCGTGACAGCTGCTCGCACTTCAACAGTTTCGAGCCGCAATGGCAACGTGGCACGTGGTACATCCTATTCGCGTTCAAGCTCCAACACACGCACCAGTTTCAGCAATTCGTCCCGCAGCTCATACCGCAGCAGTTCTTTTGAATCACCCTCACGCAGCAGCAGTACATTCCGTACCAACACAAGCTCATCAAGGAGCAACAGCACATTCCGTTCCAACAATTCTTCATCACGCTCCAGCAGCTCTTCTTTCCGCAGCAGTTCCTCATCGCGTTCCAGCTCTAGCAGCTCCTTCCGCAGCAGCGGCTCGTCATCACGCTCCAGCTCAAGTGGCGGCAGTTTCCGCAGCAGCGGCGGCGGTTCAAGAGGACGTCGATAATGTAATCACATAATCTCGAGATATCGAACTGATTATCGGAATAACGAAATAACAGAGTTACGGAATAACGCAATAACAAAAAGCGATAATAAAAAAGATGAAAGTCACAAAAATCATACTTGCTTCGGTATTAGCATTCACTTTTAGTATTTCTAAACCCCTATGTGCCCAGCAGACGGTAGCCACCACCGACCGCATCCTTGAGAGCGATGTCCCTGGCCAGTGGCTCAATGAACCGCCAGCAGTACAATCTATCAAAAAAGCCAAAAACGTCATCATTATCATTGGTGACGGCATGGGTACAGCACAAGTATATGCATCAATCGTTGCTCAGAAGGATGCCTCAAATTTCTTAAGATTCCCCTACTCTGGCTTTTCCCGCACCTATTCGCATAACAAATATACCACCGACAGTGGTGCTGGCGGCACTGCAATTGTGACTGGACACAAGACCGACAACCGTCATATAGGAGTCCTTCCCGATGGCACCCCCGTACCTTCGTTCCTCTCCCTGCTCCACGACAGAGGGCTTTCCACAGGATTTGTTGTTACCAGCAGCGTCCTCGACGCAACTCCTGCAAGCACCTATGCTCATGCTCCAGACCGCAAAATGTTCGACACTATCAGTCTACACATGTCGCAATGTGGCTTTGACGTGATGATAGGAGGCGGCTTATCCAACTTCCGTCCTGAAAACCGCAAAGATGGCCTATCACCTCTCGACACTCTTCGCAAGCGTGGCTACGAAATCACCTATAGTCTCGAAGAGATGAAACAGTCGAAAAGCAACAAGCTGGTCACCTTCTTCTGCGAGAACTATTACGGTCCTGTTGCTCCCGGACGCGACCCCGTGCTCACGGAGGGCACAAAGAAGGCTCTTGAGATTCTTACCAAAAACCCCAAGGGCTTCGCCATGATGATAGAAGGCTCACAGATAGATTGGGGTTGCCACAGCAACGATGCCGCCTACATGGAAGCCGAGCTCGCAGATTTTGAGAAGATGCTCAAGATTGTCCTCGACTTTGCCGAAAAAGATGGCAACACACTAGTTGTCGTCACTGCCGACCACGAGACAGGTGGACTTGTACTAACCGGTGGCGACATCGCTAACGGGAAAAACACATGCAAATATATCACCGACGGTCATTCAGGTGTCATGGTTCCAGTCTTTGCCTTCGGACCTGGTGCAGAAACCTTCTCGGGCATCCAGCAAAACATCGACCTCCTTCCCAAAGTGTTCAAAGCCATGGGGAAAGATATAAAAATTGAAAATTAATACTATGTCATTCAGACGAATACTATTACTAATAATACTTGCCGCCAGTTTAGGAAGCACCTCTGCTCAAGTCAAGCTCACACAAGACACTATTGATTCACCCTTTATTGGTTTCAACTTCGGCACCGTATTCGCTTCCAGCAAATTCTCTACCGAGGGCGGTATGAGTACTCTCTACCCCTCACCATACCTTGCATTCGGTCTCGAAGCAGGATATAAGTTTAAGTCCAACTGGCTTCTTTCTGCTGACGGCACCCTTATAATCGGCCACGACCTTAACGACAAATACGACCGCTTGACGGCGGTATACTCCCACGACAGTTCGCCTTTCGTCATCGGCACCAACGGCACCGATGCCAATATGACATGCTACAATCGTGCACTCCATTTCCGTGTGGGTGGTGGACGCATCTTCACCCTCTCTTCCAAGAATCCAAATTCGGGCATCATGCTGCGGATGATGGGTGGCTTCCTCCAGCAGAAGACCATATTCATGCTCAACGATGTCAAAGCTCCGCAGATACAAGACGACTACGCCAGGCTGTATGATCACAAACGACGTGGTGCCACACTCACCGAAAGCATCGGATACTGGTTTATGAGCAACAACTACAATTTCTTCAACTTCTATATTGCCTTCGAAGTCACACAATGCTGGAGTCATTCGGTGCGCGACTATGTCCTCGACCCCGTCATAGGGCTACACGGTCCTGACAACACCAATTACTTCGACCTTCTTTACACAATAAAAATCAATTGGATGTTCCCCCTCAAAGGTAAAACAGCCTACGACTACTACTTCTTCTAAAAAATGCGAATTCTATACAGTTTTGGTATAACACTCTATGCTTTTGCTGTGCGACTGGCATCCTTTTTCAACACAAAAGCACGACTTTTGGCAAAAGGATGGAAAGGATGGCGCAGAAAAGTGGACTTCAAGAAGCTTGACGGCAAGGTAGCTTGGTTTCATGCCTCCTCTCTCGGTGAATTCGAACAGGCTCGCCCCGTCATGGAAGCATTCCACAAAAGGAATCCCGATTACAAGATTTGCCTTACCTTCTTCTCCCCTTCTGGCTACGAGATTCGCAAGAATTATTCTGGCGCCGATATAGTTTGCTATCTTCCGCCCGACACACGTCGCAACGCACGGAAGCTCATACAGCTGATGCATCCCGACATTGCATTCTTCGTCAAATACGACTTCTGGTTCAACTACTTAAATACCCTAAACAGAAATAATATACCCACATACATATTTTCCGCAATCTTCCGTCCGAAACAATACTTCTTCCGTTGGTATGGGCATTGGTTTGCCAAACAACTGCACTGCTACAGACATATCTTCGTCCAAAATGACGAATCGGCCAATCTCCTAAAAACCATTGGCATCACAAATGTTTCCATTGCTGGCGACACACGCTACGACAGGGTAACCGACATAGCAAAGACTGCCAAACCAATAGCGACAATCGAGAAATTCCTTGAACAATTCAATGGCACCAAGGTTCTTATAGCAGGTTCATCATGGGAACCTGACGAGCGTAATATCAAAACATTTCTTGACAGATATGACAAACCATTAAGTCTAATACTCGCGCCTCACATGATTGACGAAGGTCACCTGCATAACATCGAGCACCTTTTTGGTTCAGACCACTGCATACGCTACTCCGTACTCAACGACAGCATGTCAGAAAACATCTGCAACGGGCGCAACATATTGATTATCGACAATATCGGCATGCTCTCCTCCATCTATCAATATGCAACAATTGCCTATATCGGTGGAGGTTTCGGCAAGGGTATACATAATATCCTTGAAGCCACTGCCTACCACATACCAGTCTGTTTCGGGCCCAACTACCACAAATTCAAGGAGGCTAGATACATGATTGCAGCTGGTGCAGCTCGCAGTTATGACAATAGCGACGAACTGACAGAGATACTTGCCACCTGGCTTGACAACGAGGAAGCTTACAATAAAGCCAAACTCTCATGCGAGCAAGCCATGTCGGAAGAGGGTGGCTCCACACAAACAATAATGAGTTATATAGAAGTTGCATGAGAACGATTGTCAAGATACAGATCCATCTGCTGGCACTACTAGCCATAGCTATGCTGGCAACCGGTTGCCGGGGAGTTGAAAAATTCCTCCAACCAGACGAACGTGTCTTGAATCGCAATATATATGAGGTAGTGATGGCTGACAGCAGCCAAGTGCCTGATGAGATTAACGCTGCTCTGAAAGGAATGAAAAAATATGCACGTCAGACCCCCAACACTCATGTCCTCGGTTTCGGTCCTCGTGTATCCATGTTCATCTACTCCCTATCGAACCCTAACAAAGACAACTTCTGGCACCGCTATTTGAGGCGCAAAGGACAGGCACCCGTTGTCTATGACGACAATCTGTCGGTCCAGACATGCAACCAATTGACGGGACTTCTCAACTCTAAGGGCTGTTTCAAATCCAAAGTCTCATTCGATACAATATGGCAGTCAGGTCGTGACATCAAAGTCATATACAAGATTGAGCCAAAGCCACGTTACAGTATCTATAACGTCAGCTATCATGCCGAGACCCCAGAGATTGACAGTCTTCTACGCGTATGGCGAAAAGAGAGTCTGATTAAAGTTGGCGACTACTACGACCAGGAGATACTGACACAAGAACGTGCTCGACTAGCTGACAAACTTTTAGGTGAAGGCTATTATCTTGCATCACAAGATTTGATTTCCTATACCATTGACAGTGCCTACGAAGACAATAAGCTCTCCATCCGCCTCAACATCAGCAACATCCGCACATCAAACGGCACTCGTCCACTACAGAAATACCGCATTGACGACATATACATCTACCCTGATGCCTCTGCAACCACGGTAGGAGCAACGCCTCATTTCGACACCCTCGTCATGCACATGAAGTTCCGTCGTTCAAGTGCCGACTACAAATTCCTATACAACAGTCCAATGGAAATAAAGCCGTTGGCCATCAGCCGTGCCATCATGCTTTTCCATGGTCAAACATTCAGACCACGCAGCATAGAACGCACATACACTTCTCTGCTAAGCCTACGGAACTTCAAATATATCAATATCGACCTTGTCGAATCCCCAAACAGCAACGACACCAACCGGTTGCTCAACGCACGCATACGTCTGATGAATACCAAACGGCAACGTTTATCACTCTCTGTTGAAATCAACAATTCATCACCTTTCGGAGATGGCGAAGAGGGCCTTCTCAGCGGTAATATGGGGTTGGAGACAAAAATCACTCATCAGAACAAGAATCTCTTCGGTGGTGCAGAACTCCTTAAGACCGAGTGGTCGCTCCTTGTAGAGCTACCAAAAATCATCTTCAAGAACCGCTCCGAGGAAATTCGCAACAATGTCAGCAGTTTCGAGAATGGCCTCAACCTTTCGCTCGACCTGCCGACATTCCTCTTCCCTTTCACAAAGAATATCGTGTGGCAGCGGATGAGACCACATACAATCTTTACGTTCGGTGCCAACTATCAGCTGCATAGTTATTTTGACCGACTTCTTTTCAATAATGGTTTCGGCTACAATTGGCAACTTAGAAACAACAACCACCAACTGATGCCTTTGGAGCTTACCTATGTACGCTTCTTCAATATTGACCCCGATTTCCATGATAGGATGACAAGCACGGGCGACGCACGACTGATGTACCAATATAGCGACCACTTCATCATGAATACCCGCTATGATTACATTCTTAACACCCAGCAGTACGGAACACGCAACAATTTCAACTACATACACCTTTCTCTCGAGACAGCAGGCAACCTTCTCAATCTCATTGAGAGAAGCTCTGGCGGAAACGCTGACGAAAATGGAGTAATGAAGGTTTTTGGTGTTCCATTCTCGCAGTATGTGAGAATTAATGCCGAATTTAAACGTTATTTCTACTTAGGGACCAGAAGCACCATTGTGACGAGAATGCTCATTGGTGTCGGATTACCATACGGCAACTCTAAATCAATGCCCTACGAGAAGAGTTTCTTCGGAGGCGGTCCAACCACAATGCGAGCATGGCATTTGAGATATTTGGGGCCAGGCAACTACCAGTCCTCATCAGACTATGTATTAGAAAAAATCGGAGACATCCAATTAGTCGGCAATCTCGAATACCGCTTTCCCATTGTTTCAATCTTAGAAGGAGCCTTGTTTACCGATTTAGGCAACGTATGGCTGATGAACGAATCCGAAGATTTCCCTGGTGGTAAATTCACCTTCAAGGATTTGCCTCGCAGCATTGCATCCGACATCGGATTTGGCATCCGAGCCAATATCTCCATAGTCACCATTCGCTGCGACCTTGCCATACCGCTCTATGACCCAGGCCTCAGTGAAGATCAGCGATTACGCCCCAAACATTGGTCCTTATCAGAAATAACAGCCAACTTCGGAATCGATTACCCCTTCTAATCAATCACCATCCACTACTAAGAGTGAATTGAAAATTGAGAATTGAGAATTGAGAATTGTTTATCTACACAAAAACATATCAACGTATCAACATTAAACTTGAAACCTGAAACCATTAACATCCAACGCACATATCAGCTCTGCGCGAGCCACAGGCTCTTGCACCCTGAAACTTGAAACTT
>CADBOG010000081.1 GCA_902796265.1 uncultured Bacteroidota bacterium | reverse complement strand
ACGCCCCGAAAATGAGGCGTTTTTTTAATGGCAAGCCCACGGGATGTAGCGTAGTCCGGTTATCGCGCCTGCTTTGGGAGCAGGAGACCCCCAGTTCGAATCTGGGCATCCCGACTAATCAATTTTGAATTTCGAATTATGTAAGTCGAAATCCATTCTTCCCAATTCAGAATTTATTGTTGGCCGCGTAGCTCAGCTGGATAGAGCAACTGCCTTCTAAGCAGTAGGTCCTGCGTTCGAATCGCAGCAGGGTCACAGAATGCATCATAAAAGAAACAGAGTGATACCTATCGGCATCACTCTGTTTCTTTTTTGCTTTCTAGCAGTTTCTTCATATCTTCCATCATTGTTCGCATCTGATTCCGGTTCTCTTCTAACTCGTTCTTTAACTCATCAAGTCGCGATTTCACATCGTCGTTGTTGTCTGCTGCCATTGCATCTACGAAGATTGAGTTTATGAGCGACATCCCGATGATACCGCCACCTATCAAAAGGAAGCAGAAATAGGTACGAACAATATGTGTCCATATTGGCGGCATTTCTCCTACAACAGCGTTTGGTACCTCATACCAACCCTCTATTGTGAACATCTGAAATATGGTGTAGATTCCGTCAAGCGGTGTGCCGAAATACTCGGGTGCTGTCTTGCTGAACAGGGCACTGTTTAGCATCGCTATAACCACAATGATTACGAAGTATGCAAGCAGGAATGCTGCCGACTGGCGTAGTGCCAACTTGAAACCAACCCATGTCTCACGCAGGTGTGGGAAATGGCGCACTGTGCGGAATACCTTAAAGACTCGCAATGCTCGCAAAGTTACAAGTATCTTCAGACTTGGGATTATTGGCACAAAGTATACCAACAAAGAAGGTAGTGAGATAAGTGTGATACTACCGTCTAGGATATCCCATCCATTACTCCAATAATTGCGAAATCCTTTATGGTGTTGCTTTATCACCATCTCGATAACGAATACGATGGTACATAGTATATCCAAACCTGCCAGTATGGCGTTTTCCAATCCACACTCCTGTAAGAAAATGATAAGAATGTTTATTAGTACAACAGCAAGTGTCACTTGCTCATTTAGGAATATTTTTTTCATCTTATATACCATTCTTTGAATTCTGTTGATCGTGCACGACTGATGATTATTTTCTCCGGGACTTCCACATTTAGGCTAACATTCAGTTTGCTCAATGGCCATAGGTTAATACTCTCAATGGCTTTGTGTGATATGATATACTGGCGGTTGGCACGGAAGAAATATTCTGGATTCAGTTGTGTATATATGGTGTCTAATGGTTTGTCTACTAGATGCGTTTCGTTGTTGAATGTTACAATACGCGATATTTTGTCATCAAGGTATACGTATGCTATATCGTTGACATTAAGTGGTATCAGTTTATTCTGCACAGGTATTAGAAAATACGATTTGTATTTTTTTTGCTGCATTCCTTGTGTTAACGCTTTTAACTGCTCTTGAGTGATATTTCCTTCGTTGCCTTTCTTTTGAGTAAAAAATTTGCATTTGTTCAATGCACGCGTAAGGTCTTCCTTGCTTATCGGTTTTAGCAAGTAGTCGATGCTATTTACTTTGAACGCATCAAGTGCATAACGGTCGTATGATGTGATGAAAATGATGGGACAGTTAATGCTGACTTTGTCGAAGATACGGAAGGCTAGGCCGTCTGCCAGATGGATATCAACGAACACAAGCTCTGTATCTGTTGTGTGATTGAAGTATTCGATACTTTCTTCAACAGTTTGTAGTATCCTTTCCACCTCAATCTCTGGATCAACACTTTTAAGGAGCCGCTCGAGGTTATTTGCGGCAATCTGTTCGTCTTCTATTATTATGGTTTTCATTCGTTTTCTTCTTTTATTTGTAGTCTGTCGATAATCTTGGTAACCTCATTTGGATTCAATATCGGCACTTCTACTGAAAAAACTCCATCTTTGTCCGAGATAGTTATTTCCTTGCCACAGAGTAACTCATATCGTTTGGCTAGGTTGGCGAGTCCTAAACCTAACCCATTAGTATCCTCTTGTTTGGGTTGCATGATATTGCTCACGCGAAATGTCTCTTCGTCTGTCGTCGAGAGTATGATGGTTAGTGGGTATCGGTTGCTTATAATATTGTGTTTTAGTGCATTCTCTATCAATAATTGTATACTGATTGGTATTATCTGATAGTGTAGCAATCGGGTGTCTATATGTCGTTCAAAAGTAATGCTGTCTCCATAGCGTATCTTCATCATCTCGCAGTATGATTTGACAAATAGTAGTTCCTCATTGAGGTCTACTAGTTTGCGGTTCTGCATGATGTAGCGGTATGTCGAAGCCAACTGCTGAAGGTAGATATGTGCTTTGTCATCATCATTTCCGATAAGTCCGCTTAGGGTGTTCAGGGAATTGAAAAGAAAATGTGGGTCAAGCTGATTCTCTAGGGCCTCATAGCGTACTATCACGTTCTCTGTTTGTAGTTGCTCTGTTTCGATACGAAAGCGGTGACGACGATACATATTATATAGTATAAGTGCGAAGAGTATGGTTATGATGGCAATGACAATGTCGCGTGTCATGTTTATGCTGCTTGGATCTGATAGTCGCTGGCCGTTGTATATTGAGGTATGTATCTTGTTTGATAGCAGCGATAAGACAATGGCTATTAACATGGAACCGGCTATGACGAATATATATTTCCATTTTACCTTCATTTGGCTTCTGATAATAATGAAACTATAGCCAAGCACTGCAAAAATGATTGTAGTGTTAAAGATGAAGGTAAATAATGGATGGAAATTTTTGTCTAGCACCCAATTGTTGTCCAAATGGGCAAGGAACATCATTCCTGTTATGAATGTGCTTCCTGTGAGTGCTTCAACTAATGCATTGCGTGTCCCAAAGAGACGCGAATTGAGCACTTTCTGCAACTTTGTCGATGGCATAATGACATTTTTTGCTGTTGCTATTCTATTACTTATTCTTTTGTGTTATGTGTGATACGCAGTTTTCTTAGTATTTCCTCGCTTGCGTGTACCTTATGCAATTTTTCTTTCTTACGGTGGCGATTATATTGCTTTAGATATGTGGCAAGTGTCGCTGTGCTGAAATATACCAATGCCTGCAGCCATAGTGTCATATATTCGGTTCTCACAACCTCGAGATTGCCTCCCATTGAGGCTATCTTTACATACCCTTGCACGCCTGGAGTGGAAGGGAATATTTGGCTAAATAGGAACAGTAGGCGTGGCATACTTTGTTGTGGCCATACCATACCGCTCAGCAGGAACAACATGAGACTGAAGAATACAAAGCAGAGCATTGGAGATATCTTCTGTCTTACGAATAAGGTGCCGATAGTCATTCCGAAGTATACCACCGACAGTACAAAAGGCAATGCGAATTCTAGGATGGTATAGAGGTTTCCAAGTTGTGGTAGGTGGAACCATCGTGGAATAAACCATAAGTCGAGGATGGTGATGGGTATATAGATAAGTACATAACAGAGTGCTCTGCCTAAAGTAACTCGCTGTGTGTGGTTGTTGCGCAGATGGGGTGGGATGAGTTTCAATGCATAGCGGTTTTCATTGGCGTCGCCTGAAAGGATACAGATACCCAGAAATATTGTCTGGTGGATTACAAGTATCAGCAGTATGGGAAGGAAGAAGCTTCCGTAGCCATTCGAGGGATTGTATAGTGTTGTAGTCTCATACACCACGGGTTGCATCTGTATCTCTGCCTCTTGGTTGGTAAGTCCTGCCTTCTCATAGCGTTCCAATTCTATGGATTGCATCTCGTCGATGAGCACATTGTTGCCTCCCAACAGCGCCGCCTTGAAGTAGTAGAAGGAACTCATGTCTCCATACACCACTATTCGGCCCGTACGTAATGTTTCAAGCCTTGTGGCAAAATCCTTGGGGAAATAGAATACTGCTCTTACATCGTGGTCTTTGAATAGCTTTCGCGCCTCTTCTATATTGCAACATTTATAGTCTACCGACATTTCGGGCGTCGCATCGATTTTGTGTATGAATCGTTTGCTGTCTTCGCTTGGACTCTCGTCGACTACAGCCACTGGCATATCTTCCACATTCTCTTTGTTGTATACCGAGCAGAATATCAGCGGATATATAATTGGTGCAATAAAGAAGATAAGCAGCACCGTGCTGTCGGTGAACACTCGACGTGCCTCAATACTCAACACAATCCAGATGTCTTTCAGTATTTTTATCATTTCGCTTCGGTGTTGAGTTTATGTGTCTTTTTATCCAATTTATATTGCCAGGCTAGCAGAGGTGCTCCTGCTATGGGCATTAGTAAGAATAGGAGGAGTATGGCAAAGTGTTTCCAGCAATGCTCAAAACCGTTGCCAAAAAGGGCTATGTCTGTGTAGTTCAAGAAGTACTGTCTTATGGGGTAGAGCCATGATGCCACCTCGTATGCTTTGGGCATGGCTTCTATAGGAAAAGAGAATCCACTGAAGGTGAAACTCATGGCGCTGTAGATGGCTCCGATACTCATCGCAAGTGGTGCATCGGTAATGCATGCACCAATAAAAAGTCCTGCACATTGTGCAGCAACAATGAGCATTATGGTGTTGAGCACCATCAGCATCCAGCTACCTTCCATCAAGAACCCCATTGGTCCAAACATGATAAAGTTGACTATCAAACACAGGAGTATATACCATACTGTATATGGAATTGCTTTGCCTATCAAGGCGATAAGTGCATTGCCGTTGGCTTTGTTTAACCAGCTACGTAATGAGCGTTCTTGCCGTTCGCGAGCAATGACATAAATGGTGTGAAGTACTGTGAGGAATGCTATTAGCGCTGGCATCAGCGTGGTCATCATATAGCTTCCGTAGTTGATTTCAGCATTGCCTATATTGCGTGTGTCGAATTCTACGGGTTGTATTAGACCCATTATCTGATCGTCTCCATAGCCTTTCTTGCGGTATATCTCACGCTGAACGGCAGCACCGGCAATCATGCCCATTGTTGCCAACTGTTTGTAGCTGAGAGTGCCTGCAAGCATGTATGCGGAGTTGACATAGAGTACGAAGTGGGGTGCTCGGAACTGTAGCACTTCATTATATGTACCTTTGGGTATCTCATAGAAGGCAAATATCTTGCCTTGTTGCATCGCTTTGCGTGCTTCGCTATGGTTGTTGTATACTGCGTATACCTGCACACCTGAGGTGGCGTTTATCTCGTGGCATACTCGACGTGATAGATATGTTCCGTCCATATCAACCACAGCGATAGGAAGATTTTTGGGCTGCCCTTCACTTGTCATCGTGGCAAAGATAGTGAATGCAAGAATGATACCTAATGTTAAGATTATTAGGTATCGGGGACGATATGCAATCCTTCTTAATTCTCTATTTATTACTCTGACAAGCCGCATTTCTTACATGTCTTATTCTATCTGTCTAGTATTGCTGTCATTCCGGGACGTAGCCCGTCAATGTAATCCAAAGGCACTACCTTTACATCAAAACTCTTGACATCGTACTGCCCCAAGGTCTTGGTGGCACGCCATGTGGCGTAACTTGCCATCGCTTGTAGTTTGTTGACGGTACATGTGTATTTCTTATCGCCTAAAGCAGGTATGCGCACTCTTACGGTGTCCCCGCTTTTTATGTTATTGAGCATATCTTCGCGGACACTGAAATTGAACCAGTTGTCACTCATATCAAGAACTGATGCTACGGGTGAGCCAGTACCTACTAGGTCACCTAATTTGGCATATAGCTCCACAACTTCGCCGTCTACAGGCGCAATAAGGTAACTGTCATCGAGATAGCTCTGCACTTCTGCAACCGCACCACCGGCACGGTTCACAAGGGCAGCGGCTGCGTCTATATCTTCTGCTTGTGCTCCCTCTTTTGCCATCAAATATTGTTGCTCGGCAGCGGCACAGTCGGCTTGGGCTGCACGGTATTTGGCGTTGACTTCGTCAAATTTCTGTGCTGATACTACTCCTTTGTCATACAACCCCTTGACTCTGTCGTATGATTTCTTGTATACCTCTTCTGCAGCCTGTGCCTTCTGCCATACTTGGTATGCCATCTGCACTTGTTGTTCACGTGCCCCTCCTTTTGCCTTGCGGCTTTGGGCACTTGCGGCGCTGCGGGCGGCTTTGGCTTGTATCATCTTGGCGTTGACTTGACGGCTGCTTATATGTGCCAGTGTGTCTCCTGCTTTGACAATATCGCCTTCTGAGACGAATATTTGGTCTATATGGCCGGGAACCATGTTCGATACTCTGTATTCGTTGGCATCGGCTTCTCCCATAATCATCTCTTTTTGGGGATGTATGGCAAACAGACCGACGAGTGCTACTATAGCTACAGCGCTAATTACTGCTGCCAATCCTGCCAGTAATGTTTTATTGTTATCTTTCATTATTATGTCTTTATATTTGCGTTTTTATGTTTTGGCGTGTGGTTTAATGTTATTGTGGCTAACCTTTGTGGTTGTAGTCGCCGCAACTGTCTATTTCCCAATTGCTTTTTTAAGGTAAATGGAATTCATCTCTATTTCTATCTCTGCATCAAGTATATCGCTCTTTGCCGACATCCATGCTGTCTGTGCTGCCATAAGGTCGCTGCTGCTGCACATTCCTGCCTTGAAGCTCTCATCGGCAAGCTTCAGGTTCTCTTCTGCTTGTGTGAGGTTGCTCTGTGCCTGTTCCAGTTTCTTGTATGCAAGCTGTAACTCGTAGTTTATCTTGTTGACTTGTAGCTCTATCATCTCTTTGGCTTCGTCAATCTGATATGCTATCTCGCGTCGTTTGGCTTTTGCTGCTTTGAGCGAGTAGATGGCTCCTGGGTGAAGTATTGGGATGTTGACCACAACGCCTGCCATGAAGGTGCCTCCAAATTCATTCTTGAAACCATCGAATACGTTGGGGTTCGATACCAGATATCCACCTGTTGCTATTATGTTTGGCTTCAGTCCTGAAGCGGCAATACGCTGCGATTCGCGTGCTATACTGTCGCTGATGCGTAGCATCTTCATCTCGCTGCGTTTTTGCCAAATATCCTCCATATCGATGGTCTGGTGTGTTGTGAGCTCCAATGTGGGGTTCGACTCCGAAACGTCGAAGTCGCTGTCCAGTGGCATCCCGCACCGTTGTGCTAGCAACATCTTGGCTAGTACCAATCCGTTGGTGGCTTTAGTGAGACTCATCTGTGCCTCGTTGAGTTTTACTCTCACCTTGGCAAGGTCTCCTTTTGTTGCCATCTCGGCAGCAACGAGTTCCTCGACATTGTGGTTCAGCGTGTCGAGCAATGCTGCATATTGTTCGGCAAGCTCTTTCTTGTGTTTCACGCTCACTACCTGCCAATAGGCTTCATCTACGGCTATTAGTGTCTCTTCGCGTTTCTTGTCGTATTCTATGCCTGAGAGTGTGTTCAGCAATCGAGCACTTTTGTATAGTGCCAGGAGTTTGCCGCCAGTATATATGGGTTGGGTTATTGTGGCTACACCGAAGAATGTGTTGCGTGTGTCGGTCTCAAGACCGCTGGTGATTTCCTGTCCTACACCGTTAAGGTTGGAACTTAAATCCGAACTGTTGACTATGTCGGTGAGTATGTCACCAATGAATTCGCCTCCTATGGGCAGGTTTGATGTCCTATCACGGATAGCATTGTCTATACTTGTTTGCACTCGGTCACCTATGGTGTTGATGCGCTCTTTCTGTTCTTCGCTTAGCAGGTTTACGGTCTTCTCCATCCATGTGTAACCACCATTTGCGCTGACTTTAGGTAGCATCTGCCATAGTGCTGAGCGTTGCAGATTGAGAGTCTCGGTGCGTTTTTCGTCGGCCATCTTGAGGCTTTTGTTTGCCTCTAGGGCACGCTCACGACATTGGTCAAGCGTCAGCACCTCTTGGGCACTAACGATTGTGGTAATAAGTATGGAGAGAGTGAATGTTATTATTTTTGCACTATTTTTCATCCGTTTCTTAATATAGAATCTTAAAAATCAGATATATGCGATAAAAATCGCTTTTTTTTCGGTGTGCAAAATTACTATAATTTTCTTTCTTCTCCTAATTATGAATAGTTAAATGTTTGTTAATCCCTAAATCCAACTATCAAACAATCTAGAAATCAACTCATCAGAATATCCAAAAAATCAAACATCCTATAATCTGTCCATCCCAATTTCTGGAAATCCCGATTTATCATCATCCCCCGATGAACTGTGCAATCCAGTCAAAGTCGTGGGCATGGTTCACATCTTCCTCTGTCCATTTGTCTGGGTCAACATATATCTCCAACAGTTTGGCAGGTCCTTCAGTATAGAGCTCCACCATATCCGCTACGGCAGGCACCAGTACGCATTCTCCAGCATGTATGGGGCAGATGGTTTCCAATGCCTTGACCGCTGCTATGCCTTCGGTGCAGAGGTATACCACAAACGAGTCGAGATGGCTGAAATCCTTGCGCATAGCTTTGTCGAGGGCTATGAGGTTTGTTGTGAAGTATGGACACTCGGCCAGCTTTGTTGTTGCATTCTGCTTGTAGCTATATTTGGTGCGACCGTCAGCTGTTGGGGTGAAGTCAATGGCATCAAGTGCTTCCTCTGTGTGCAGCTGACGCAGCTTCCCGTCGGCATCTGGACGGTTGTAGTCATATATGCGGTATGTGGTATCGCTCGACTGCTGAATCTCGGCAAGGAGCAGGCCTTTGCCCAATGCATGTACTCGTCCTGCGGGAATGAAGAACACGTCGCCACTTTGAGGTTTGTCCACATGTAGCACATCTTCCAGTTTGCCTAGCTCTAGAAACTTCTGATATTCTTCGCGGGTTAGTTGTTTCTCGAATCCGTCGACAATCTCGGCACCCTCTTCTGCCTCCATGATGAACCACATCTCGGTTTTGCCGTTCTCCATACCTCTCTGGCGTGCCAGTTCATTGTCTGGATGCACCTGGATTGAGAGCTTGTCATTGGCATCTATAATCTTGATTAGCAGAGGGAAGTCGTTGCCAAAGTGTTGGTAGTTCTTCTCGCCAATCAACTCGCTCATGTATATCTCTAGTACTTCGTTTATGGTGTTGCTCTCCAAGAATCCGTTGCTGACAACCGACTCGTTGTCTTTCACGGCCGACAACGCCCAAAGCTCTCCGCAGTTTGGCAGCGGTGCGTAGTCAAAACCAAGACTCTTTATCTTGTTGCCGCCCCATATCTTGTTCTTATACAGGGGCATGAATTTCAAAGGATATAGTGTGGTTTCATTGTTCATACGTGCATTTTTTTGATGTTGCAATTACTTAATGCTCCTTTTTATCTCCCAGGCGCGGATGTCTTTTGCTACTATCTTTCCGTCGGGTGCTATGAGAATGAGGTAGGGGATATGTTCTATTTTCAGTTTCTTCACCACCTCCGCATTCCAGTCTTTTATGTCGTCATCTATATTGATTAGAATGATGTTGGCGTTTGGTACTTCTTTACGTACTATGTTGTATGCATTCCTGCATTGCTTGCACCATCTTGCTCCTACAATCAACACGTTGTATGTGTTGTCTTTCAGCAACGAATCGGTGTGATATATATACTGCTTGCCTTCAGTAAAGGTGATGTCTGGCAATCTTCCATCGTCTGTTACCATCGAACTGTCTGCAATCTTCTGATTCAGGAGCCGATAATGATATGTCGTTTTTGCTTCGCCATCAAGTATCTCTGTCAGTTTACTCACATTGGCCTTATTCCATACTCTTTTGTCGTCGGTGGCTTGTTGATGACCAATGTTTGGCAGTATATACTTATATATTATTGTCGGTGCAAACAATGTTGTTTTGTTCTTCATTGCCTCCTCTACAAGTAGTGTGACATCATATTCTCCCTCACTATTCCTACATTGTTCTAAGGCGTAACGGTACTGACTATTGATATGTGAGCCTGTGATGGCCGACAGCTCAGGGTTATCTTCGTCAAACTGCACTGTGATATTGCTGTTCTCTGCAAAAAAACCGAGTGTCTGTCCGCCATCTGTGCTTAACTCTGCATAGCAATGGTTGTCCAAACTCCCTTTGAAGATTGTGCTGCTTTTTTGCATCTTTCTCACCTTCACTATGGGTACGGTGTCGTTGACATACAATTTCAACGTCAACGTCCTGTTTGCAGCGCTCTTGAATTTCACGTTGATGTCAAATGTCTGCGCTACTGCTGTCATTACACTCAGCAGCAATGCAACAAATAATAAGGGCTTTCTCATCTCTCCAAACTTCAGCTACTGATGCGTCGGATTACCAATCCGCACTATCTATTAGTATGAACGGTATGTCGAACCGTTCTTCTTGTTGTTGCCGCGCACTTTGTAGTTGTTGTTTATTTTCTTCGAGTTTTTGTGCTTCGAGCTGTACATCGTCTCTGAAGACGACTTGCATGAGGTCACACCTCCACAAACACCTACTATTCCGGCGATAAGCACAACTGACAAGAATATGCGAATTATTTTTTTCATGATTTGGGTTTGAATAAGGTTTAAAGGTTTACGGTTTCAAGTATATTTCATTTGTCTCATCATCATTCTCTAATCTCACATCACCTATCACTTTCCTCCCACTAGAGTCATCTCATCTACAAGGTGCTTTGCTCCTGCAAACTTGTCGATGATAAAGAGACAATAACGGATATCCAGGCAGATATTACGGCAATAGTCGGGATCAAAAAGCAGGTCGCTCATGGTTCCTTCCCAGCAACGGTCGAAGTTCAGCCCTATCAGTCGTCCGTCGGCATCTAGTACAGGACTTCCGCTGTTGCCTCCTGTTGTGTGGTTTGTGGCTATAAATCCTACTGGCATATCGGGACCGTCATTCGGACGTTGAGGGTCAAGCACTCCGTAGCGGCCGTAGTCCTGTCTGTTGTACAGCCTCTTCAGTTTGGGTTCGACAACATAGTCATAAATATCTGGATTCTCTTTCTCCATGATACCTTGCAGCGTGCTATAGGGTTTGTAGTAGACACCGTCGCGTGGACGGAATCCCTCCACATGGCCGTAAGCAACCCTCAGCGTCAGGTTTGCATCTGGGAAGAATTTCACAGTCGGCTGCATCTCCATCATGCCTTTAACGTAGCTGCGCATCAGACGCTGTATATCTGCGTATGTGCGACGATAGGTGGCAATCTTTTCTGGATCGTATGCTAACGTGTATGCTTTGTCATAGAGTTTCAGAGCTGGGTCGTCATTAAGCTTTTTGGCTTTGCTGATAGTGTATCCATCCAAGAATTTCTGTAGCTTCTCCTTGTTGTTCAGCATCGATTCATCGTATATTTTGCTAAGCTTCTTCTCTGCATCGTCACCACTCTTCACATCTCCAAGATAGGGTGCATATCCGGCCTTCCACATATAAAGGAATGTCTCGACGAATATGGCTTTGTCGACGACTGTATGCAGTTCAAAGTCGCTGAAATACTTCTCGTTGCTCTCCTTCAGTTTCTTAACCATTTCGGCTACCTCTTTCTCGCTTGCGTTGGCAAGGTCGCGATAGTTCTTGGCTCTTCCCATAAAGTCGCTTGCCCTTACTGCCTCGCTGAAATAGGTGAGCTCAACCTCTATCGGGCGCAACTTCTCATAGTCTTCGTGCATCTTGGGCAGCACATCTCTGTATTCGCTCTTTGCATTTGCCCATTGCTGGAAACGCTGCTCGAATTCTTTCTTCTTTTCTACTCCTTTCAATCTGTTGATTCCCTGTGTCTCTCCCTGCCATTTCTTCCAGCCGTTGGCAATGCTTGCCACTTTCGACGCATATTTCAGTCTTTGGCCGGCACTCTTGTTCATGGCGTTGTTATAGTGCTTCAGTCTAATGGTTCTCAGGTCGATGCGGATGGGATTCTCGATATTTGCGGTCAGCTCCACATGGTCGCTTGTCACATATCTTTGCGTCGTTCCAGGGTAGCCAAACACAAAGGTGAAGTCTCCTTCCTTCACTCCGTTAAGCGATATCTCAAGATGTTTCAGCGGCTTATAGGGCTTATTGTCTGCCGAGTAGGGTGCTGGCTTGTTGTCTTTGTCGGCATAAACACGAAACATCGAGAAGTCGCCCGTATGGCGTGGCCACATCCAGTTGTCGGTGTCTCCGCCAAACTTGCCGATATTCGATGGGGGTGCTCCCACTAGTCTCACATCGGTAAACACTTCGTTTACATACATAAAATATTGGTTGCCATAATAGAAAGGCTTTATGATGGCCTTGTAGTGCGTCCCCATCATGGCTGCTGCCGTGATTTTCTGTATGTTGCTTTCTATGATGGCTGCTCTCTCTCCTTCGCTCGTATTGGCTGTCACTCCCTCAAGCACCTTTGCCGTCACATCCTCCATCCTCACCAAGCGTGTTGCTGTCAACCCTGGACATGGCAGCTCTTCTTCTCGGCTCATGGCCCAGAATCCATTCGTCAGGTAGTCATGCTCTACTGTGCTGTGCGACGTGATGTAGGAGTAGCCGCAATGGTGGTTGGTGAGGAAAAGTCCCTCATCGCTCACATATTCGCCGGTGCAACCCTGGTTGAAAAGCAGTATTGCATCCTTAAGGCATGCGTTGTTGATATCGTAGATATCCTTTGCAGAAATACGCATTCCAGCCTTCTTCATGTCGGCCTCGTTGCGTCCCAAAAGCATGGGAATCCACATTCCTTCGTCGGCTAACACGCTGATTGCCATTGCCGACATGATAAACCAAGTAAATAATTTCTTCATACCAAGAGTGTATAATTTTTTTGCAAAGATACGAAAAGAATTCTTTTTGGCAGTTTTTTTGCTTTTTTTTTCTTTTTAACCCAGTTATTTTTAGTTCGCATGCGAACAATAAATTCTTTTTTTTTGAGTTTCTTTTGTCGCTTGGGTTGCCTTAAAAATCTCAACTACTCTTTTTACTTCTCTTCTCTGTTCCCCCCAAGCATGGTTTTTTAACTTTCTTAATCCTCAATTGTCAATGTCCCTTCTTCTCGATTATCCTTGGTATTTTGTCCTATTCTGCCTCTTGCTCGGTGTGGTTTATGCCGCTCTGCTCTACTTCGTTAGGGTTCGTCGCGGCGCTGAGCGCGATTTCTCCCGTCGACTCACCTTTCTGTTTGCTGTCATCCGCACCCTTTCGGTAGCTGCCATTGCTTTCCTCCTCCTCTCTCCATTAGTCAAACGGGTCGCCAACCGCAAGGAGAAACCTCTGGTTATCATTGCTCAAGATAACAGCCAATCTCTCCGCTATTGCCCTGATTCTGCCTACTATGCTTCTGAATTTCAGGAGTCCCTTAGCCGTCTTGCTTCCAATCTTGCCTCCGACTTCGATGTCCAGCGCTACTCTTACGGTCAGTCGCTCGTGCAGCTCGATGCCGAAAACCCTAACTACAATGATGTCTTCACCGATATCGCTCAAGCCATAAATGAGGTAGATAACATATACTATCATCGCAACGTTGGTGCTATCATCCTCACAGGTGATGGCATATTCAATCGTGGCTCCAATCCGGTCAACCTCGCCTCTTCGCTATCCTATCCCATCTATACTGTGGCTATGGGCGACACCACTATCTACCGCGATGCTGCCGTTGCCCACATCCGTTGCAACCGTATAGCTTATCTCGGCAATAGCTTCCCTATGGAGGTCACCGTCGTTGCTGACCGCATGAAGGGTGAGCGTGCTTCCCTGTCTCTCTCCTGCGACGGCCGCAAACTCGAAACCAAAGAGCTTTCTTTCGATAACGATCATTTCTCTGCCACTTTCAATTTCCTCATCAACGCCGACCGCGAGGGTATGCGCCACTATCAAATCGCTCTCTCGCCTCTTTCCGATGAGAAATCACTCCAAAACAACCGCCAGTCGGTCATGGTCGAGGTGGTCGATGGCCACCAGAAGGTTGCCATAATTGCGGCTGCTCCTCATCCCGATATCGCTGCCATCAAGGCCGCCCTCGAGAGCAATCAGAATTTCGATGTCGAAACTTTCATCGGCCGTGATTTCAACAAACGTCCTCAAGACTACAACCTACTGATTCTTCATCAGTTGCCTGCCAAATCTAATGTTCCTGCGACCGATGTCTCTACTCTCGTAGGCAAGGGTACTCCCTCACTCTTCATCCTCGGTGGACTTACCGACCTTCCACGTCTCAACGCTCTTCATGCTGGCGTTGAGGTTTTCGCACGCATTGAACGCACCAACGAGGTTACTGCTCTGCCAAACAGCAATTTCACCTATTTCGTCCTCCCCGACGAAACATCCAAACGCATCTCCTCCTTCCCGCCTCTCCTTTCGCCTTT
>CADBOG010000080.1 GCA_902796265.1 uncultured Bacteroidota bacterium | reverse complement strand
GAGCCTTGCAAAGAAGACTGAATGGACTGAGCCGATATGGTACCGCGTCAACAATATGGTGCAAAGAGACCGTAACCATCCGTCGGTAATTGTCTGGTCATTGGGAAACGAGTGTGGGAACGGTGTCTGCTTTGAGGAGGCCTACCGACGCACCAAAGCCACCGACCATACACGCCCCGTCAGCTACGAGCGAGCCGAGCTGGATTGGAACACCGATATCGTAGGGATAATGTATCCTAGCGTGGACTATCTGTCGTGGTACGGAAGAAAGATGGATTCGTTAGCAGCCGTAAACAACATTGCAGACATAAGACCATATATTATGGTTGAATACTGCCACGCAATGGGCAACAGTCTTGGCGGCCTGAGCGACTACTGGGACACCATAAACAAGTACAAATACCTGCAAGGTGGATTCATTTGGGACTGGCAGGACCAAGGAATAGCGATGACCGATGACAGTTTGCAGAACCCCGAAGAACCATCCCCCTTTACATGGAGCGTAACATGGGAAGCCCTGGGAGGTGATTTAGGCGAGCTGCCTGGCATTGAAGACGACGGTGACTTCTGTGCCAATGGAATCTGCAACAGCTGTGGCAAGCCATATCCATGCATGGAAGAGGTGAAAGCAGTGTACGGTGCCGCCAGCGGCATAAAACATTATTCACAGTCTGCTAAGATCACTCACAACCGAGCAACAAAACAGCCCGAGTACAAGAATGCCAAGCAAATAACTATAGAACGTTTAGAACTTTCGGCTGGAGAGATGAATATTACCATTAACCCGTTCACAGCAGCAATAGAAAGCTTTGCATGGAAAGGTGACACCATGCTCAAAGACATGCGACTAAACCTTTGGAGACCACCAACGCAGAACGACCGGGCTGACCCCAACGGAGCCGCAGCATGGGATGGGCTTGAACGGTTGAAAGTGAAAGAATCCAAGGCACAGGTGTCATCTGCAGAAAAATGCAAAGAAGCGATTATGGATTATGTGCTAACGGATGGCGAAGGAGGGGATATCGCTGTAAGGCAAATTGTCGAATGCAGCGAGGAAGGTGCCATGCGGATAAGCTGCAAGGTTAATCCTATGGGCAATTACCGCACACTTGCAAGAGTGGGAATACAAGCCCGTTTACCATATATGTACAAACGCACACGCTGGTATGGCTCACCTAATGAGGTTTATCCCGACCGCCGTTTTTCAAGCAGAGTGAAACGAAACGAGGTTGATAACTGGCTGTCGCTCATTGAATATCATGCTGTTCCACAGGAAGAAGGCAACCACGAAAGCCTTACCCTAGAACTAAACAAAGACAACAGCAAGTATATGCACATCCATGCCGACGGCAAGATGTTCAATTTCAGCATACACCCATATAGCGACAGCATCATGGCAGCCAACAAAAGATGGAATTTTTATTATCCGATATGGGAAGCCCTCGAAGATGGTGCCTTCCTCAATCTCGACAGTCGGGTTGCCGGACTGGGTACCGCCACTTGTGGTCCTGGTGTGCGACAGCAATATCAGCTCAGCGGGGACAGTATTTACACATTCAGTTTCAGTTTTATTCCATCTTATGACACCATGAATCTGCAGGTTGTCGAAGACATCTTTGGAGACAACAAAGAGATGAAAGAGCCTCTACTTACAGAGAAATCCCCGAACAAAATCAAAACGATACATTGTGGCACAACACCCAACAAACAATACTCGAAAGGCTTTCCAACTATTATATACGACGGCAAACGTGGTGTAGCAGGTAACTGGAATGACGGATGGGCAGGATGGCAGGGAATAGACACCCTGAATATGACCATATCGACAAGTTGCAAGGACGTTGCATCGGTGAGGATCGGCAGCTGCCACGCTCCCGACGACTGGGTCTTGATGCCCGAAAAAGTGGAGGTCTGGTTCCCTGACAGGAAAGAGTGGGTTGCTTGTCAGAAGACAGAGACTGTGGATACAAAGCATGGTCGACAACGGGTGTCTTACACATGCTATCCAAGACACAAGAAGAAGTGTTGGATAGGTGGATGGAAAGAGGTATCACTTTCCAAAGAGGTAAAAATACGCATCATCCACCCCTCTACCCTACCCGATTGGCACACATACAAAGGCGAGAAAGCATGGCTGATGATTGACGAAATCAAAATAGATTGACAACGCCAGCAACAACAATATAACGGGCAAACTTACCGACGAACATTAGGATAGCTGTAGGAATAGGGCGCAAACGGAGAAGACCCATAGCAATGGCGATAAGGTCACCTACTATGGGGAGCCATGCAAGAAGAGCAGCCAGATAGCCATACCGCGAGACCTTAAGATGAATTTTGTCGAGTTTTTGGCGGTCCACCTTAAGGTATTTCTCAAGCCAATCCCACTTACACAACCACCCCAGCAGAAAACTAATCATTCCTCCTAATGTATTGCCAGCCGCAGCAACGAGAATGACTACCCAGACATTATCGTAAACAAGAAGTGCACCAGCAACAAGAGCCTCTGACGAGAAGGGAACGATAGTAGCCGAAAGAGCACACCCTATAAAGAGTCCCAAAAGTCCTAGGTTTTCAAGCATCGCTATTATGACCGAAGAAGTATTGTCCCTTGCCGGTAGTAGCTTTACCAAAAGAGATAGCATTCTTGGGACAACGGTGGTAACAGGACATACAGTTAGTGCAGTTGCCATTCCATGAAGGACGACCGTTTTTCATCTTGATATTATGCAATGGACATGAACTCTCACAAATTCCGCACGAAACACAAGCATCTGAAACACAAAACTTACGGTCTGTAATCAGCAGTTTGTAGAATAGCGCATTAGTGATATGAGTATTAATCCATGGTAGTTTGCCTTTGACCACATCAAATCCATTTTCACGGCTCAGTATACGCTGTGCTACCAAAGGAAGGTTCTGTCGAACGGCATCTAGTTTTCGTTTCTCTCCATCAGGAGTATCGAGGTTGAAACCCTTGAGATTGATATAGGTTTCAGGCATAATGAAAGAGTAGACAAAATCCAGTTTCCATCCCAGAGTACTGCAGAATTTGGAGAAATGTTCAGCAGTGTTACCGACGCTGTCTCCACAAGTGCAGGCAAGATAAAGATACGAAGGCGTATGATTCAGTTGCAGTCGTTCAAGATAACTCATAACCACAAGAGGGACTGCCCATGAATACACAGGACACACTATTCCCAACGCCTCGTCCTCTTCTATTTGGAAAGTAGGATTAGCATCAGTGACATCCATTCGATATGACTTATCGTCTGTAAGTGTTGCAAGTGAATTAGCAACAAATTCGCTGTTGCCACAACCCGAAAAGAATAGAATCATACTATTTATAGTTACCGTTAGTTAGATTACCGTCGCTGACCGTGAATTCCATAATCTGCCAGCAATCTACAGGATTTCCCTTGCGGTCGGTTGCAGGAGTCCAGTTATGCGGCATAGTTTTAACAAACTCCAATACAATATTTGCAAATTCATACAGCTCGCCCTTACCTTTGCTAATAACCTTCCATTGCCCCACCTCACCTTTGCAGTTCACCATGAATGCCAAACGGACACGGAAGAGACGATTCTTGACACGTTCATCTGTGAGAGAGTTGTTAAGGAACCAGCTGCGGAAAGTAGACTTGTCGCCCATGTATGCAGGATTCTTCTTAGGGTGTTTGTAGTTGCCGACAGCTTCTGCCAGTTGTTTGTCATCAACAGAAAAGATAAGCGACTGATCGCAAGGGGAGAAAGCTGTTGCTTCAGCTGCACGTGTGTCCTCCTCAAAACTGGATGGAGAGAAATTTGAAGAAGTAATAACTCCATTAACTATACGGAGCTTTTGGGTTTTCGACACAGTATACTCCGGAACACCCATCTCTGTCGTCTCCCAAACGCCATAATGAACAACAAAGTCGCCTGTAATCCAACCAGCAAATACACCATTATTGCCAATCTTGATATCATTGGTTTTCTCCGACAAAAACCTATCCAAGTCTATATCATCCGTGGTGAAGGTGAAAACATCCTTGCCTCGATGCGAAACCACCTTTTGCAGAAACAGAGAGTCTCCTCGAAGGAGCCATTCCCCGAAAGGTGCTGCATCAGACAAACGGCCGTCGGTACAATTGGCAAAATATGAAAAAATATCATTATTATAGAACGTCATAGCGAGGGTCAAACTATTAGGCTTATGTTCAAGAAGCCCCTCATGACCATCATATATCACCTTCTCCCGATCCATAGAGCAACGAGCATAAAAGTCTATATAAGATTCGTTGCGTTCAAGCATACCGCGCTGGGTTTGGAAGCGGGAATCGGAAGGATCCTTAGCAAGCTTTGATTTATCAGATGATGATATAAAAAGGTTCTCGACAATGCGACCGTTGCGGATAAACAGGTATCGGTTACCATCGGCTTCGTCCGACTTCGATTCCTTTTTATCTTTCGGAATTAGCGTAAGTTTGACAAAACCAGTGAACCAATCCGTCAACACCATATCAGTGGAGAAAATTCCATTCGAATCTTTAGATGTAATATCGAAAAAATCAGGAGTAACAACAGTATCTATTCCTGACTCTGTCCAGAGGTTACCAAAACGTGTACGGTAGCGTTTTGCCTCGATAAAGCGAAGATAGAGAGCCTCATTTAATATTTCGAAGGTGGCAACATGACCTCTATTGTTGTTAGAACTCCAGAAATTGAAAGGAGATGCCAAGGCGTTAATTTGATAATAAACCATAAGCACGGAAGGTGCATAAGGTTCTACCGTCATCGCATAACGTCTATCATTCCATATCAAAGTATCAGCATCCTGAATCTTCTGGGCGAAAGATTCTGGTGCGAAAGAAAAGCCGCAGAGGGCAACGAACATAACAATGAATAACCTTTTCATACAAACAATAACGAATATGAAATGAAATTATTTCCTTGTTGTGACAAAAAATGAATACAAAAAAAGAGCACCCCGTTCTGGGATGCTCTCTATAAAAGATTGGCGGCGACCTACTTTTCCACAAACAAGTGCAGTATCATCGG
>CADBOG010000079.1 GCA_902796265.1 uncultured Bacteroidota bacterium | reverse complement strand
GAAAAGCAAGTTTACTTGTTTTTCCGAAGTGAAGCAACGTAGACGAAGTCAGCCAAAGCAATGTCAGCGAAGCTAAACTTGAAACTTGAAACTTGAAACTTGAAACAACCAACATATCAACATTAAACAAAACTACATACAATGAAAAAAATTACATTATTCGTTATGGCAGCAGCAATGCTCATGACGGTTGGCTGCAAAGGAAAGCAGCAACCTGTCGAGAAATCTGAGATTCAGCAGAAGGTAGACGAGTATGCTGAATTTGAATTGAAATCAGACCTTATCGCTGGTCTTTCAGCCAACGAGAAAGAGCTCGTGAAGATTTTTATCCAAATCAGCGAGATTATGGACGACATCTACTGGGACCAGTATTTCGGCAACGAGAACCGCAAGGCTCTCGACACCTTAAGTGATGAGGCTGTAAAGGCTTTCGCCAACATCCAGTATGGTGCATGGGATCGCTTGGACAGCGAGAAACCTTTTGTTCCTGGCTACGGTGAGCGTCCAAAGGGTGCCAATTTCTACCCTGTGGATATGACAGAAGAGGAATATGCAGCTCTTGAAGACCCACTGAAAGAGAGCCAGTACAGCGTTATTCGCCGCAATGCTGAAGGCAAGCTCTATGTCCTGCCCTATCATGAGGCCTACAAGGAGCAGCTCGCTAAAGTCGATGCTCTGTTAGAGAAAGCCATCGCTTTGGCCGACAACGCAGGTCTTAAGAAATATCTTGAGGCTCGTCGTGAGGCTTTCAAGACCGACGACTATTTCGAGAGCGATATGGTTTGGATGGATATGAAAGACTCAAAGCTCGACTTTGTTGTCGGACCTATCGAGAACTACGACGATGCTCTGCATGGCCTGAAATGTTCACAGGAAGCTTACGTCCTCATCAAGGACGAGGAGTGGAGCAACGATCTGAGCAAGTTTGCCGCCATGCTGCCCGAGATGCAGAAACTGTTGCCCTGCGATGAGAAGTATAAGAAAGAGGTACCTGGCACAGATTGCGACATCAACGTATATGATGTTGTCTACTACGGTGGTGACTGTAATGCAGGTTCTAAGACCATCGCCATCAATCTTCCTAACGACGAGCGTGTTCAGTTGAAGAAAGGTAGCCGTCGTCTGCAGCTCAAAAATGCCATGAAGGCCAAATTTGACAACATTATGATTCCTATCGCAAAACTGATGGTTTGCGACGAGCAAGTCGATAGCGTAACTTTCAATGCTTTCTTCGGCAATACCTGCTATCATGAGGTCGCACATGGTTTGGGAATCAAGAACACCGTCACAGGCAAGGGTGCTTGCCGCCAGGCTCTCGGTGCACAGTATAGTGCTTGGGAAGAGGCAAAAGCCGACGTTTGCGGCTTGTTCCTTACCGAGCAACTGATTGAGCGTGGCGAGATTACCAATACGACCGTAGCTCAAAACTATATCACTTTCATCGCTGGCATTCTTCGTTCTGTTCGCTTTGGTGCTACCGAGGCTCACGGTGTAGCTAATATCATGTGCTACAACTTCTTCTATGAGCATGGCGCATTCAGCCGCAACGCTCAGGGCAAGTATGTAATTGATGTTGAGAAGGCTCGTGCCGCTGCTCGCGAATGGGCTTCGATTATCATCGCTATGGAAGGTGAGGGCGACGCTGTTGCAGCCAAGGCTTACAGCGACAAGAATGGCAAGGTTGGTGCTGACCTCCAGAAGGACCTCGACGCTATCCGCGATGCCAACATCCCACGCGATATCGTCTACAAGCAAGGTGCTGCTGTCCTCGGACTCTAAGCTGTTCTCGAGCGTTAAAAAAACTCATATAGAGTCTTCCTTACGGATAACTCATATAACTAAGAATGTCACATTGGCCCCCCAATGTGACATTCTTAGTATATCGTTAACCTGAAACCATCACCTCTAACGCTCAAATCAGCTCTGCGCGGTCCACTGGACCTTGCACCCTGAAACTTGGAACCTGAAACCTGAAACTTGAAACTTGGATCCTGAAACCTGAAACCTGGAACCTGTGCCGTAGGCTGCGAACACCGCTTAATTAAATAAAATAAAGTGAGCAAACCTGAAACCTGAAACGGCCGAAGGCCACTTGAAACTTGAAACTTGAAACTTGAAACGGCCGAAGGCCACTTGAAACTTGAAACTATAATTCCACTCTGATTCCGAGGCGGAAGCTGCCTAACTGGTTGGTCGGTATACCTTCAGTATAGGTAAGGCGGCGTACATAATCTATACGTATAAGGCGGAAGATATTCTCGATGCCGACGCTGAATTCCATATAAGGTGTGGAGCCGAGTGTAGAGGTGCCGCTGGGGAACTGGAAAAGTCCTGCGTTACCTGGCATAAGAGGGTTGTTCTTGTCGCTTAGTGAACCGTAGAGAATATTGAAACCTACAACTTCGCGTAACTTAAGTCTTCTGATTAGAGGAATATTGTTGAGTATTAATCCTTTTGCATGATAAGCCGTGTGAAGTGAGATGTATCGGTCGACGATGAATTCCATGGGATGCATAGAGTTGAATGCCGATGAGGCTATGAATATTCCGTCGTTTCCATCGGGGATGATTAGTCGTGGCAGAGGAACACGATTCCATATAATGCCAGCTTTAAGGTGGGCATCAATATAGCCAAGAATGCCTATCCAAAAGCGTTTCTCTGAGGTGATGTCAGTCCTCTGGTAGAAGAAGTCGCTCATCAATGCAATACGATGGGAGAGGATAAAGGTAGGCATATCCTTTTTAAGACGCATGACTGAGGCGTTGCCAGGGCGTCCGAAATCTTCTACAAGATAGGGGAAATAGGCGATACGTGCTGTCCATTCTGTCTCGGCAAAGTCATTCACCACTTCTGTTGAACCATCGGATAGGTAGCGGTTGTAAACCAGGGCTCCTGTAGGAGTGTAATGGCGTGTTGCTATCCAAGTGTCGAGATTGAAATGACTTGGTAATTCCTTGCGTAGCCGCAGCTGGGCTTCGCCGACATATTGCAGATTATAATCGATATCGTTCGATGAGGAGATATTGTCTCGGTCGAGGGTTTCGAAACTCTGACCAGGAACCTCAAGGTCGTAGGATAGCCGGAGACTCGCGAGGCTCATTGGGTTCTCATGCGAGGTATGCTGTTTGTTGTCGAAGGTGTGGATGAGTGAAGTGCTGAATTTGGGTCGTTTGTCGCGGAATCCGTATGCAACATAACCCTCAATAAAGTTGCGAGGATTGAGTTGTGCCGTCGTCATGCCACCGATGCGTAGACGCCAACCTTCATGGTGATTGTGGTTGACAAAGTTATAGACGGGTCCAATGTCAAATCTGCTCGAGTCTCGTTCGTCGCGAGTCGGGATATGACCAGTGACTATTGCGAGAGCAAATTTCTTGAGGAATCGCATTTCAGGCAGCTGCATGATGTCGTGTCTAAGACTGTCGATGTCGCGTTCTCCTTTGTTTAGTGGTACGGGTCTGATGGTATCCCATTTGGCCTCACGGAGCTTTTTGCGAGGAAGCGAAGCCGTGTTGGTTAGGGTAGGGAAGAGGCTGTCGGGCAGAGAGATGGCAGAATCACCGAAGCGGTAATCATCATGAATAGTTGTCTGCTGGACATAAAGTTCCTGTAGGTGGCGGCTCACATAGATTCGGCCGTAAATGTCACATCTGTCGGGAAGGTATTTGGGATTGCTTGTTTGATTTGTTGTTATCAAGCTCGAGTCGGGGAATGATTCGTTGGGACGATACGATTGTATGATAGTAAGTCCGTGTGCAAAGTTGAGACTGACGGTATTGGAAACGTTCATTGAGTAGCCTACAACAGCATAACTGCTGTCGAGAGCCACAAGCAAGTGTCCGGTGAAGCCGTAAGTGCTAGTGTTGGCTGGAGCAAAGGAGAGCTCTACACACCTCCTCCCATACAGTTCCACAGTGTCGGTGATATAGAAGTGGTAGAAAGCAGTGGCAATTGATGAGTGTAGAGGACTGGTGAAGTGTGTGAGCAATATCTCTATGTCATTGTCATAAATGTCTATAGGCGTGAACAATGCACTGAATGTCGAGTCCATTCCGTCTTGCCCCATCATCTCATTCATGCCTGTCAGGTGGCGGGCGGTGATAAAAGAGCGTGTAACGTTGCGCGAAGCGAGAGCAGAGTGAGCTTGATCACTCTGCCGAGCCAAAGCAATGTCAGTGGAACTAACGTTGCCATATTGTTCAATACGTTTGGTTTCACGAACAGAGATATATAATGCCGGCATCTCGTCAAAAGGTGTTCTACCTATATATTTCTCTATCATTTTCAGTCGACGCCATGGCCATTTGTTGTCGAAATCGTGTTCGAAATCATCGAGTGCAAGCACCTCTTTGTCATATCTTGTGCGCGAGAAATGTTTGTCGGATGTGAGGCGGTTCCGTTCTTTGTTGGCAATCACGTTGCGGGCCAGTTCTACAGCTGGATTATTACGGCGGCGGTATCTTGCGTTTCGGCGTCGCGATGCGGTCACTTCAGCGGGCTTCAGCATATTAGAGTGTGGCTCAAGCTCGATTTTTGCTCCTCGTTTAATAGTTCCATGACGCACACCAATAATCTTGGGTCGATACCCCATCATCTGGAAACGTATAGAGTCGATGCCGTTATAGTCTTTGGCAATAAGACGGAAACGGCCGTCGCCGTCAGTTATGGTGCCGATAGTAGTGCCTACAAAACCCACCTGCACGAATGGAAGGTTCTCGCCTGTTTGTGCATCAACTACACGCCCCTGCAACCCCGTCTGTTGCCCATAAATACAATGCCCCAGAGTTGACAAGAAGAGAAAAGATATTATTTTGACGAGAAATCTCAATTTTTAATAAGAATCCTTTATCTCTTTCTTTTGAATTCCCTCTTTGCCCGCTTCATCAGCTTTTGGAATCGTTTGTCGGCATGGATGCTTGCAATTGCAGCACTTGCCACCAGACGACCGGCGTCCACGTCGCTCTGCCAATGGTAGCCCGCAATAACTCGGCTCTGGCCGTAGATATAGCCGCGAGCCATAATGGTATCGGCATTGTCGGGATTTATCTCGGTGAGCAGCAATGCGGCACTCCATCCAAGGATTGTGTGTCCTGAAGGGTAGGAGCCGTTGGTTCTCAGCCATTCCTCGTCTTGTGGATAGATAGTGGGTTCATTATAGTATACAAAGGGGCGAGTGCGTTTATAGTGTTCTTTGGGTAACTTTCCTGCTTGGTCGGAGGTTATAAGAGCCATATACAGCAATTCGTAGATGGCAGGCGTCTCCTCTTTCGATATTGTCATCCCAAAAGGAACGGAAAATTCGCGACAGATAGTCTCGATGCTCCACACGGCATCGCGTACAGCTATCGCCAGTCGTGTGCTGTCCTTGCGTTGCTCCTTACCCCACTGGTATTGGGACTTGTCGTATGCAAAAGCCTCTGAATCATTTTTTGGTGGCGGCGGCAAGAAGTTCACGCTGTTGGGCAACTCCTTTGGAGTAAGCCAGGGTTCCTGTGCCAGAGCACTCCCCGACACAACAAATAGTAAAACAGCAGTAGAAATAACAGACTTTAAATACTTTGTCATTATGCATTAGTTTTATTGTTTTCCCAGAATTCAGCATTCTCTATCTTCAACTCCGCTGGATTGAACGTAGGTTCTTTGCCCGATTTCTTCTGACGTTCATAATCTTTAAGGGCACGGAGTGCTTTTGGCGAAAGCAGTAATATAGCAATAACATTAATCCATGCCATAGTGCCTACTCCTATGTCGCCCACCATCCACACGACTCCGCTTCCGGCCAGCGAACCCACAAATACAGCTGTGATGCTGCATATACGCAGCACCCAAATAACTATCTTCTCACCTCTGTCGTCGCCGAAGTGCATGTCAGCTATTTCAAGGGCATCCAGTTGCTCCGGGTGTTTCTTGTATTGCCGTCTTCGCCAGCGGTTGAAGAGATACACCAAGTTGGTTTCAGCATAATAGTAGTAAGCCATTATGGTCGTGAACGCAAAGAAGAAAAGTGCCACAGAGATGATGATATCTCCAGCACGCGCACCAGTCACGGTACCTATAGCACTTGTGGTATAGAATACACCAGGCTCACCTTCGGGAGCTTGTGGGTTCTGGAGCAGATAGCTTACTGTTGCGGCTCCGCCGTTAGGCGAAACGGTGACAGTATCAATAATATTGTATGTCTTGCAGGCCAGAATCATCATTGCCGTTGCCGTGCATACCAGCAGGGTGTCGATATACACAGAAAAAGCTTGCACAAGTCCTTGTTTTACGGGATGCGACACTTTGGCTGCACCAGCCACTATGGCACCTGTTCCTTGACCTGCTTCGTTGCTGTATATGCCTCGTTTCACACCCCATGCTATAGTGCTTCCCAGCAGGGCGCCTCCTACCTCATTGATACCCACCGCACCACGCAGCATCTGCAAGAAAACATCAGGCACCAGTCGCCAATGGACAACCAGCACCACGATAGCCAAGATGATGTATACCATAGCCATGACCGGTGCGATTATTTGAGCCACATTGGCAATCCTTTTCACTCCTCCGATAATTACCAGCGATAGCAGAAAAGCAACCATTATACCTATAACCCATACCGGAACACCGAACGACTGAGAGCAGCTCAGGGCGATGCTGTTGCCGTGTATGGGCGGTAGGAAAATGCCGCATGCCACCGCCGCCAAAACTGCAAACAGCGCTCCGAAGAAGGGACTCTTCAGACCTTTTTCAATATAATATGCAGGACCTCCACGGAACTGTCCGTTGTGGTCCTCCTTGTATATTTGCGCTAAGGTTGCCTCTACAAAGGCACTGCCTGCCCCCAAAAAAGCGATGAGCCACATCCATACAATAGCACCAGGACCTCCGAAGGCAATGGCCGTTGCCACTCCAACAATGTTGCCCGTCCCCACACGGCCGGAAAGTGCCATCGCGAAAGCCTGAAAGGAAGTGACTCCCGTTTGTCCATTCGATGAACCATCGGCATTTTTCGATTGCTCATTGTTTCCACCGAATAGGAGTTTGAACATCTCGTCGAATCGTCTTACCTGCACAAACCTAGTGCGTAATGAGAAATAAAGACCCACAATCAGGCATAGAGCCACCAATGCAGGACTCCAAACCCAGTCGTTAAGTGTTTTGATAGCCGTAGTAAGCCATCCAATCGAAGATATTGTTGCACTCATATTTCAAATTTCAATTCAATACAATAACGAGAACTTTTCTGCGTTATTTTTCAGCAATGAAAAAAATACACATCCAAATAATTTTACAATCCGGTAATCAAACATTTAGGCGATTGTCATTCCTGCTTTTGGTACTGCTTGTCAGCACCCGACCATTGTTTGCACAGTACAGTTTGCTATCTGAATCGTCTACTGAGGTTGGAGCTATATCCGATAGTTTTTGTCGCGACACGCTCAGCTGCGGTTACGACCATAGTTTTTCATTCTCACAAGTTGTGGCCCCCTCCTTGCTTTTGGCGACAGGCTCTATTATTACAGCTGTGCCAACCTTTCATACAAACATCGATGGCACAATTCGTGATTTTGTGCAAGGCTTTGACCCTCCACGCGTCCATATTGATGACTATCTTCAGTATACTCCCCTTGCTTCTGTCGCTATACTCAAAGCTTGCGGGTTAGACAGCGAGCATCGTTGGCGAGACTTGATTTGTCTGACGGGTGCCTCTTGCCTTATGGGCTTTACTATTAGCACAACACTAAAGCATACCTGTAATGTGCAGCGACCCGACAATTCCAATGCTCTAACCAGCTTCCCTTCAGGTCATACCACTACCGCATTTCTTGGTGCCGAGCTTCTTCGCAGGGAATATGGACGCGAATACCCGGGAGTTGCAGTCGCAGGTTACCTTTTTGCTTCAGGCATAGCCTGCATGCGTATGTGGAACAATCGCCATTGGTTTAGCGACCTCCTCGGAGGTGCAGGAATTGCCATACTCAGCACATCCATATCATATTGGCTAGCCCCAAAAATAAGATTCTGAACAACCTATCAACAAACCTGAAACTTGAACTTTTGGAGCAGCGAGCGCAGAGTTAAACTTGTTTGAGCTATGCCGAGTCGTGACAAAAGTCAGCGAAGCTAAACTTGAAACGGCCGTCAGGCCACTTGAAACTTGAAACTTGAAACTTGAAACCTGAAACTTGAAACCTGAACTTTTGGAGCAGCG
>CADBOG010000078.1 GCA_902796265.1 uncultured Bacteroidota bacterium | reverse complement strand
CGGTAGTAGGGGTAGATAGGGACGGAGTAGATGGTTGAAGGATTGGTGCCTTCGGGAGCAACTATTGCGAGTCCCGGGATGGGGTCGGGACAGAGTGTCTTGAACCGGAACGGGTCACTGAACTCTGTTGGTGCCCCGTTGCATATTGTCGACACTCTGAATTTGTATCTGGTGTATTTGTATAGTCCTGTCAGGTTGTACTGGTTTGTTGTAAGGTTAGTAACAGTAGTCCAGTTGTCGCTGTCGCTTTCGGCATACTCCAGTATGTAGTTGTTGCTCATCGAATTGGACCAGTGGAGGATAGCACTGTTCTCGGTTATGTCGGTGACGTTGAGACCCATCGGCACGGAGCAGACAAATGTGCCATCGTTCTCGTAGCATCCGATGTCTATGCCGTTGCCATAAATGCGGGCGTTGCCAGAAAGGTCGATGGTCGAGTAGCCTGGCTCGCCGACCGTCAGACCTGCATCGATACATGCTGAGCCTGCATTCAGACGGTAGTCACCCGTTTCGGGAGAGATGAAACTTACATAGTTGGCTCCTGGCTGGCCACCAAGATTGTCAGAGGATAATAAGATGTTGCCATTGCCGCTGAGCGTGTCGGTCGAGGCACTGAAAAGAGCAGTCAGCTGGTTGCCGTTACGGATTTGGGACAGGTTGCTGTTCCCCGAATTGACATTCCCCCATACGATGCAGTTGACCAAGGTGTCGTTCATGCCGTTCACAAGCACGCCGGGGATTATGTTGGAAACGTCTGAGTTGTTCACGTTGTTGCCTACGATGTCGCAGTTACGCAGGAGTACGTTGCTGTACAAGTAAAGTCCGCTGCATTCTCCATACTCAGTACTGTTGCCGGCAATGAGGGTGTTGTCGATGGTTGCAAAGGTGGCCTGGATTCCGGCGTCGTTGTATTGGTTGCTGTTGTTGATGACTTGGCAGTGGTCTACATACACGCGTCCCCAGAACTCTCCACCGTACAGAACCAAGCCTCTCTGGTTGTTGCGGATGATGCAGTTGCGGATGACACTGCCGCTGCGCAATTCGGCACCGGTATAACCGTTCTGGATAATGAATCCATCGACAATGGATTGGTTCTCGGAAGAATAGTATTCACTTTGGTAGATTATTGAGTTTCCGTTGTTTTGTCCGTCGAGGATGCTCGGCTGGAAGGCTGCTGTTCCTGGTTGTGGTCTCTGGGCAAAACTGGTCTCATTTCCCACAAAACCTCCATAGACAGACACGTTGGAGGGTAGGTATGTGACGCTTCCGTAGGAATACGCAGATGTGTAAGTGCCTTGGGCTACCCACACGTCTGGATGGTTTCCGTAAATCTCATGCTGGCGGTGGGCATCAACAACGGCCTGACTGAGTTGGTTATATGCGTTGTTCCATGATGAGCCATCGTTGTTGCCGTTGGCATCAGCCTTTACATAAACACGCTCTGTCCTGTGTACCCCTGACTGAAAGCTGTAGTAGCGCTCAGCGGAAGTGTCACCCACTCCACATAGGGTGCTTACATAAACCTCATAAAGGGTGTTCTGCAGAAGATTGTTGAGTATCACACTGGTGTCGCTAGTGGTGACGGTGGCGAAAGGATTGTCGTTGCCGTCATAGGCGCGATATTTGACAAGGAACTGGTTGCCATTGTTGCCACTCCAAGTGACACGCGCACGCACTGAGTCGATGGCGTGGGCTTCAAGGTTGCGCACGGCGAAGCAGGAAGGACAATAGTAGGGTATTACATAATTAGAGCCGTCATTTTCAGCCAATTCCTGCACGGGCACGTACAATATCTGGTCGAAATCGGCATCCAAGACCATAATACCTATTCCCCAAGGGATGTAAGCGCTGTCGCTGTAATAGCCGAAAGAGAGGGAGTCGACGCATGTCTGGAGACTGTAGTCATAATAGTCCATGTAGTTTTCTTCATCTAAAGTCAGTTGGTTGGGGATATGGAGGGTGTCGATGACTGCGCCGCTGTTGTGCATTATAATGACATGGTGGCCTCCAAAGGTTGTGCCGGTCTCCATACCCATACCGGTGCGGTCGAAGAAACGTAGTGTATATGTACAGTTGCCTGTTGCACAGGGGGTCATGAAAGTCTTGGTATAGTAGCCGGAAGTCTCGTTGCCGCATACTCGACGCACCCTGACGGTCTCTATCTGACCGGCGCTGAGGCCACTGATGGTCATGGTGTTGCTGCTGGTGGCAGTGGTTGTCCAGTTGCTTGTGCCGTATGGTGCGTGCTGCACTTGGTAGCTGGCACCCGACTCACCGTCCCACGCCACAACAAGCTGTGAGGCAGTGCGCGAGACTAAGCGCAGGTTCTTAGGACGCGAACAGGTGGGGCATACATTCATGAAACTGGCAAAATAGCCAGAGATATTGCTCATGCCTCCCATATCCGCAGAGGGTGAGGAATATAGCGTGTCGCCTCCGTCATTAATGAAATAGAAGGTACACTCACTGTCATACCAGCCTGACTGCCATGACAGAAATACGCTGTCGGCTGTCAACGGTATGTTTAGCGTCTGGTGATTGCCACCATTCAGGGTTACTGTTGTCACTAACGTGTCGTGTTGGTAGATGCTTAACAGAGCATTGTTCCAGCCGTCGCCGTATTGGTCGTGCATCTCCAATGTGACCTCGCACGCCATGGTAGTGCTTTGCGTCCCCGCAAAGCCATACGACTTGTATGCCGTATTGTTATGTGCAAAGATTTCCAGCTGTGCAGTAGTACACAACAGTAAAATCAAAAAAACAACACTTCTAAAATGGTAATTGTCTTTCATGGTATGTATAATTGGTTTATTATCAAAATAAAAAAGGAAATGATAAAGAAAACTTTCATCGCTGCAAAATTATAAAATAAAGCAATATAACAATAAACAAACGACTGACGATTTGCATATCGTCAGTCGTTTGTACTTTTTGTCAGTATAAAAGTGTCTACAAATCAGCAATTACAATTCACGATTCATTCATCCATTCCCTTGGTGTTTTCCCTGTCGCCATTTTGAAGGCTCGGAAGAACGACCTCTCGTTTGCGAAACCAGAATCCAGTCCTACGGCAGAGATTTTCGTGTCGGGAGCCTCCCTCAGCAGCCTCTTGGCATGACTTACTCGGTATTGGTTGATATACTGGCTGAAGGTGCACCCCTGTTGTGAGTTAATGCAAGCGGAGACGGCGTTGCGATGAATCCCAAGGGCATCAGCAATATTTGCAACCTGCAAATCTGGCTTCAAGTACAGCTGGTCGGTCTCCATCAGCTGCCTGATACGCTCCATCAGTTCGCCATCGTTGTTCTCTGTTTCTGTTATGTTTTCAGTGCGTTTGGTTTCTGTGTTGTTGCAGTTCTGCACTTTGTCTGTTGTCGTATGGTTTTCAACAGGTGTGTGCTGACGACAACATTTCTTCCAAACTACAATGATTATTGCTGCCGCAATCAACAGTCCCAAAAGCACCCACCAAACTTCAGCATTTGACTCCGGTGCCTCGCAGGCTAAGGTCTCGTCTTGTTCTCCAACACGCAGCAGCCACACTGTTGAGTATGGTGTGAAATTGCTAGTGGTTATACCACCGACAATGACAAGGTTACCGTCAGGAGTCAGGATGGGAGTAGCGTAGCCCAAATCCTTGATGGGGTCTGAATAATAGAGTGTCAGGGGTGCAGGATGTTTGTCGTATTCAAGGGCGACGACGTAAATCCTACCCGTGGATTCAAACCCCACGGTGTATATTTTGTGTACCCGGGGGTCTGCTATGGTTGGCGACCAATTGTATATAGGAGCAGAACCGATGGTGTAGGGGACGGGGTGTGTTGTGGGTATCTGCGTGAATACTGTGTCTTTGATATGGACGAAGACAATGTCTCCGCTATCGTTGACTGCTGCAATGATGTAACTGTAGTCGTCTGTCTCTTTGTCGCCTATAAAGGATTGGTTCGCATGATTGTTCTCGTTATACATTATTGGAACCAGATTTCCAAGTAGAGGAACGCGGAATGAACCGCCTTTCAGTCGGTCGACGGTATCGTAAGGGATGGTGTATGCGTGGCTTTTTTCCCATATAGACCCAAAGACTATGGCATCGCCGTCTGAAATTGGCAGGATATAAGGAGATGAACGTATCTCGGATACTTCTTTGTGATGACGGAACGTTTTTTTTCCGTCAAAAACCTCAAGAGCATCTTTGTACAGATGGTTGCCGACGATAACGACCTCACCGTTGTCAAGCTGAACTCCTTGCGAGAAGGCTCTTTTGTAGTCCAGGCAGCTGAAGCCATCGAAAGTGTGCGTTTCGGGGTAGTACATCTCGGCCTCATAGGTCTGACCTATGCCAAGGTTTTTCTCGTGTCCACCGGCCAAAAGCACTCGCTTGCCTCCATCCATGAGTACGACCATGCCGTCGTCGTGTGTGTAGAAGCTGTTAATCAGATGCCACACTCCGTTGCTGTAGTATTCTGCTGTTGCTGTTGGCACAAACCCGGCAGTGTGACCTCCAACTACTGTCAACTCGCCATTGGCATAGAAGATGCTGTGGCTGCCACGGGCAATATTGAGGTCTGGCAGTTTTTCGACTACCAGTTTTTTCATTGGTATGCAGCTGTTTGAGTCGTTGGAATATGCCTCCTTTGATACCTGTCCCCAAACAGGAATGACCGATATGAACAGAATAATCGAAACTAAAAATGAGGTCTTCATTAGTTAGTTATTCAAGTTTTGGGAGTAGTTAAGCGACCTCCCGAAATGCCGCAATATTGATAAATTTGTTGAATTTCTCGTTATCGTTGATGCATAATTCACAAAAAGCCCCCATGAGTGGAGGCTTTCTGTGGATTGGTGATTGATGATTAATTAAGCACCGATTTTGGCTTTGTAAGCAGCTGCGTCAAGCAGAGCGTCGACATCAGCAGCATTGGCGGGTTTGAATTTGATAATCCAGCCTTCGCCATAAGGATCGTTGTTGATGGAGGAAGCATCCTCGAGAGCACTGTTGAACTCTACTACCTCACCTGTGCAGGGCATAAGAAGGTCAGCAACAGTCTTAACAGCCTCAATGCTGCCGAATGCCTCGCCAGCCTCTATAGTTTCGCCTTCGCAATCAACGTCAACAAACACAATGTCGCCTAATTCGTGCTGAGCATAGTCGGTAATGCCAACAACGGCGATGTCGCCTTCCATTCTTACCCATTCGTCATCTTGGGTGTACTTGAGATTTTCGGGAATGTTCATTTTTTTTATGTTTTTTATTTGTTATGAAAAAAATATTTCTTATTGGTTGCTAAATGTTTATAAGAGGTAAAACAGCAAAAGAGGTGTGCTGTTTTGCAATTCAAAATTACACTTTTTAATCGTTGTGACAAATTTTTTTTCTCATTTTGTTTTTTTTTTCTATTTTTGCTTTGTCATAAACAACGATACAAGATGTTGTTTATTCCTACAAAACTTTGATTAAAAAATAGTTGACCATTTTTATTGGTCGTCTTTGCATGTTAAAAAAAACTTTTTCATCGTTTTTCATAGAAGAAAAATGATGTTCTCACAAATAATTACTGATGTATAACATTTCGGATCTTTCCTCAAAGGCTCATATCGAGCTTATTGAGATTGCAAAAGAATTAGGTATTTCGCGCCCTACGCGTCGCGATCCTCAAGAACTTATTTATAGTATATTAGACGCTCAAGCTAAGAACCCACCGGCATCGCAGGCAGGAGATTCTTCCGATCGTCCTAATACAACACCCGATAACAATGGTCGCCAGAAACGAGCTCGACTGAAACCCACTCCTGTGGCAGAGTCTAACGAAGAGAAGTATCAGGCACATAAGGCTGAAGGTCTTATCTCCATAGTTAAAGCTAAGAAGCGTAAACTCAGGGAGGACGATAGCCAATCCCAAGGTGACGGCTCATTCCAATTGAATATAGACGATTTGGAGATACCAATTGTCCCTGTGGTACCAGAGGTTACAAGCCCCGAGGAATATTTCAAAAATCGTGCTCGAGAAAAATCATCGAACGATAAGACGCAAAATTCTCAACAGAACACTGTTGCAGATGATGTCGAACAAGCGGAAGCAGTTGCCAATCAGACTCCGACGGCAGAAGAACAGCCAGTACGCAAGAAACGTAAATACACGCGTCATAAAGGAGTGAACGCAGAACAACCTGCAGAGTCAGTCCAGAATGCCAAGTCATCAGAAGCCGTTACCGTAGAAGTTAATGCCGAAGAGGTGGCTATAAAAGCAGATGTTAATAACAATAATCAGAAGCCAGCAGAGACTGCTGAACCTCAGAATAACAATCTGAATAATGATGAACAATATGGCAGAAACAACGAGGCACAATCTGTCAGAACCATAGAGGAACAGGGTGGAAGTAATGGGAAACGCCGTGGTCGCAAGAAAAAGAAAAACAATCCTGAAGGAACAATAAGCGACGCACCCGCAGCTCAGCAGCTTCCGCTCAATTTGCCCAATCAACCCGCAACCCAGCCCAGTTCTGCTGCCCAACCCGTTAACCAGCCGAATCCGGCTGCTCAACCCACTACCCAGCCCAGTCCAGCTGATAAAACTAATCAGCCAGGTCCAGCTGATAAACCCAACAACCAGCAGTTCAATAATAAGCAGAAATTCCAGAACCGCCGTGTGGAATATAATTTTGAGCGAGAAGGCTTTGTCGAGGCAGAAGGCGTGCTGGAAGTGACACCCGAAGGTTTCGGATTCCTCCGTTCATCTGATTATAACTACCTTGCATCCCCTGACGACATCCTCGTCTCGCAGCAACAGATACGTAACTTTGGTCTCAAGACAGGCGACACTATTCGTTGCACTATACGTCCACCGCGCGATATCGAGAAGTATTTCCTTTTGGTAAAGCTCCTCAAGGTCAACGGCTTGAATCCTGACGAGATTCGCGACCGTATTCCTTTCGAATCGCTTACCCCACTTTTCCCACAGGAGAAATTCAAACTCACTGGACATCCTCAAGAGACCATCTCGACCCGCATCATAGACCTTTTCACACCAATCGGCAAAGGCCAGCGTGGCCTTATCGTGGCTCAGCCTAAGACGGGTAAGACAACCCTTCTCAAGGAAATAGCCAATGCAATTGCTTTCAACCATCCCGAAGTGTACCTTATGGTGTTGCTTATCGACGAGCGTCCTGAGGAGGTCACAGATATGCAGCGTAGCGTCAATGCCGAAGTCATAGCCTCCACATTCGATGAGCCTGCAGAGCGACATGTCAGGATTGCTAACATAGTCCTCGAGAAGGCAAAACGCATGACAGAGAGCAGGCATGATGTGGTTATCGTTCTCGATTCTATAACCCGACTTGCACGAGCCTTCAACACTGTGCAGCCGGCATCAGGCAAGGTGCTCTCTGGCGGTGTCGAGGCCAATGCACTTCAGAAACCGAAACGTTTCTTTGGTGCAGCACGCAACATCGAGAATGGTGGTTCTCTGACAATCATCGCTACAGCCCTTACCGAAACAGGCTCCAAGATGGACGATGTCATCTTTGAGGAATTCAAGGGTACCGGCAACATGGAGCTCCAGCTCGACCGCCGTCTGGCAAACAAGCGCATGTGGCCTGCTGTCGATATCGTTAGCTCTTCCACACGTCGCGACGACCTTCTGCTGCCGCCCGACATAGTGACTCGTATGCAGGTGCTCCGCAACCAACTCACTGATCTTAACCCAATTGAGGCAATGGAACTCTTGAAGCGTTACATGCAGGATACTAGAAATAATGAGGAATTCATATATTCTATGGACAAATAGGGAGAAGTAAAAAAAAATTCTTATCTTTGCAACGCGAATAATAACTAAAGAATAATTCTAATTAATTATAATTCAATGAAAAAACTCTTTGCAATCTTTGGCGCAATGGTATTAAGCGCCAGTGCTGTGTTCGCACAGGAACAAAAAAAAGAAGATGAGGGCTACAAATTTGATACCATCAAGATGCTCCCCATCACAAGTGTAAAAAATCAGAACAATGCCGGTACATGCTGGAGCTACAGTGCCATTGCTTTCCTGGAGAGTGAACTTCTCCGCATGGGCAAGGGCGAGTATGACTTGAGCGAGATGTATGTTGTCGAGAAGACCTACAACGACCGTGCTGCTGCTGCAGTCCGTACTCATGGTGATGTCAGTTTCGCACAGGGTGGTGCCTTCAATGATGTTATCTATTGCCTCCGCCACTATGGTATGGTTCCCGACGAGGTGATGCCTGCTGGTGTCATGTATGGTGATACCCTCAGCAACCACACCGAGCTTAGCGCTCTGACCGATGTCATGGTCGAAGCCATAGCCAAGGGCAAGCTCAAAAAACTCCAGATGGGTCCTGACGGTCAGCCTCTCTGGCTCAAGGCCATTGCCGCTGTCCACGAGGCATATCTTGGCAAGATTCCCGAGAACTTCACCTACAAGGGCGTGAAATACACTCCGAAGAGCTTTGCCGAGAGCCTTGGTCTCAATCCTGACGACTATGTGAGCCTCACCAGTTTCTCACATCATCCTTTCTACGAGCAGTTTGTCATCGAGATTCAGGACAACTGGCGCTGGGGTTTGAGCTACAACCTCCCCATCGACGAGTTTATGGAAGTTTTCGATTACGCTATCGACAACGGCTACACTGTAGCATGGGGTAGTGACGTCAGCGAGACCGGTTTCCGCTACAGCCGCAAGGGCTTTGCAGTACTTCCTGCAACTGAGGCACCTAAGGGTGGTGTTGGCAGCGACCAGGCAAAATGGAGCGGCATGAAAGCCAGCGATATCGCCGATGAGGCAGCCAAGCATCCCACACCGCAGCGTTGGGTTACCCAGGAAGAACGCCAGCAGGCCTACGACAACTGGGAGACCACCGATGACCATGGTATGCTTATCTACGGTAAGGCCAAGGACCAGATGGGCAACGAGTACTATATGGTTAAGAACAGCTGGGGCAAATACAACGGCGAGTTTGGTGGCAATTTCTTCTGCAGCAAGGCTTTTGTCCGCTACAAAACCATCAATATCGTTGTCCACAAGGATGCCATCCCCCCAGCCATCAAGGCAAAACTCGGCATTCAGGACACCAAAGCCGACACCGGCAAAAAAGGCAAAAAGAAATAACAATAAAGCCTGCTAAATACGTAAATGTTAAGTTTTAAACTATAAGCTTTAAAACTTTACTAAACATCAAAAGCCTGTCATGGAAATGACAGGCTTTTTTTTGATTGCAAACCGAAGGTAGTGCTAGCAGTTAAAGTTTCATAAGTGACAGGAACTTTGGCAGCCTCTTTATTATCATGATTACACAATTAAGTATGGAAAAGTGTAAACGGTGAACATTTTTCCATAGTTATTTTTGATTTCTTAATTGTTTACTTCGTCAAATGGTGTGTATTCGGGGAACCATCGGTCGAGGGTCTCGTCGGCCTTTGCTTCCATTTCGGGCGTGATGTATTTCTGCATACGCTGAACAGCAACAGCGATAGAGACCACCTCGTCAATCCAGCCGATGATGGGTAGACGTTTTGCATTGATAAAGTCAATAGGAAGTACCACGTAAGCGATAGCTCCGAAAATGATCAGTTTATCTTTCCTCGGAGTGTCGTCACTCTTCATGACATAATAGAGTAGCAGCATGGGGCGAGCGGCAACACGTCCCACCTTGAGTGCATACTTCTTGATACCATCCCAGATGGTTGAGTAATCGATGTTTGAAATAAGTCCCATAATTGAATTGGTTTTTTGATTATGATGAAAAAATGTAGAATTGCACTTTAGTAAAGTTGAAACGGACAATAAGCACTTTTTATTGCGTATGTATAGCAAAAAAGGCTGGGCATTATAATTCTCCTTTGCCATAGTTCCTTGGTTGTAGTCAGCTCGTGGTTGAAAAAATGGTTGCATATATAATAAAAGGAATTCATTATATATATAGATATCAAAAAAGAGAAAAATCTATCATTTTTATGGGAATGAAAAACGATGTGTCCCGAACCTATGGTTCATCGGTCCTCGAACCTATGGTTCATTGGCACTTGAACCTATGGTTCGTGGGCTCATGAACCCAGTATACTTTTTTCGTTGAAAATGCTTGATGAGTTTTTCTGAAATCACTAGACGGTTTTTTGCTGGTTAAACTGGTTTACTTGTCAAATTTTGATGCATCGTACTGAATAGCTTGTCATATTATACAAAAATTCTTGACAGTTTAAAAAGTCTGCCCAAAAAACAGAATAACTGCCAAATCCATTCCAGTGCACTGGAATCGCCATTGCAGTGCGCTTCATTGCCCATTCCAGTGCACTGGAATGGGCAATGAAGCGCACTTGCATTTCTAACATGGAAGGGTCTCAAAAATGAAGCTAACATGAATCGCGATTTATGCTGGCATAAATCGCAATTCATGTTGACATAAATCGCAAATTAAGTTGGCATACTTTTTGGCGTCAAAAAATGACTAAAAAAGGGGGTGTT
>CADBOG010000077.1 GCA_902796265.1 uncultured Bacteroidota bacterium | reverse complement strand
TCCCTGTCTTGACGTAGCTCGCTACGCCTTCGCCAGCGATGCAGCCAATCTGCTCGAAACAAATACTAATCTGACATAAATCCTAACAACCGATTTGGGTTAAAGACAGAAAGGAGGCTATCCCTATAGGTAGCCAGAATAAGAAGCGAGTCGCCGAAAGAGGTCACAGCGTCTAATCTAATCACTCCAAATTGCCCATAGAACGATAAGACAGACACAAGACTGACAATGCGACAGATGGCGCTTGCGCGTAGATGCAAAAAACTACAGCGTGAGCCTCATTTGTGCAATGTAAGTGTCTGTCAAAAAAGGGAGGCAACCCTGGAGTGATTTTGCATTGCCTTATGATGACTCACGCTTATTTTTATAAGGAGAAAGAATGTTGTACATCAACGAAGAAGTAAAGCAGCTCATAGACACCCTGGAGCATCCACCCACAAGCAGAGGATTGGTGATATTCAACCGACTGCAGGCGTGGGGAGTCCTCGCGTTGTTCAATAAAGTCAACCAAGACTTGGATAAATTGAATGAAGAGTTGGAAACAGCCATCAGGCCGGAAGCGATAGGTATGGATATAGACGCCACGTTAGAATCAATAAAAGAGTTGAGAATGAATTGGGGAGATATTGTGAAAGGCTGGAAGATAAAAGTACCTATCGACAACGACAACCAATATCAGATAAACAGAATGACCAACTATCTGCCCAACGGAGAAGATGGTTATGATGTAACGGCAGAAGTATTAGGTTCATTCCGAACGGCGATGCATCAGCTATGTGACGAAGAAAAAATAACCTCGCGAGCAATGGAAAGAACATTAGAGAAGGGATTGGTGGAGCTGACAGAGATGCTCGAAGAGATTAAGAGAAAGATAGAAAAGCCAGAGACGCATCTGTTCAAGAAATTGTGGGAAGACATAATGTGCAACTATAGTAGTGAAAATGCAAAGGAAGAATACCAGAAGTGGGCTGAAGAGACAGGAGATGTTGAATTCGCTGATTTGAAGGCAAAACAGAGCCAAGAAATATTCATGCTGCTGAAGTCGGGATTTTTCCGGCATTGCCCGAAACCGACGCAAGGGGCAGTAAAAAACCGAAAGTTGACAATAGGCGAAGACGAATTGGAAGTAGGGACAAAGATTCCAGAGGGTTTTGATATTGAATGCACAAGATTTGAGAAATACTGTGAATGGAGAGATGCCATACTCATACTGAAATACGAGAAGTTGGGGCAATATATATACAAACACTACAGGGATCTGAACGAAGATGATTTCAGAAGGATAGCCTATTTTGATGCCATGATAGACCTTATCCATAATGATATGGCAAAGATGAAACCCAATTTAGGCAAACAACTGAAAAGGTATCAGAAGGATAGGGACAAGGCGTTGCTGGAAGACCTAAAGAAGATCTTCGAGCCATTCAAGCCATATCTAAGAGATGATTTAAGGCCGACAATAATAGAGGAATACTTGGAGAAGCTGCTCGATTCGGAGATGAAGGAGGAGGCAAGAGAGAAAATGAATGGACAGTCGAAGAACAAGTATTGCACATCTATCGTAATGGCACTCAGTTCGAGCTTTGTTTTTAAACCGGAGCATAACAACAGCAACGAAGACTTGGGGAGAGCTTTGCACAAAGAGTTGGATACGGTGAATAAAGACACGTTTGTGCAGTATCTGAAAGACTCAAAAAATGCAAATAAGGCACTGACATCATGGACAGCGCGAACAATAGAAGAATTGGTGAAGAATTCAAGTATGTCGATTGAGAAGCAGTATAAGGTGTGCGTATAGCAGCCATATTTTTGGAAATAGGAATAGGTACAATTCGAAAATACGATTTCCAAAAGCCATATTGAGGCAATTGTGGATTATACCCAATGGTTTCATCCGCTTGAAAGACAATGCTTTCGGGCGGATGATTTCTTTATATGATTTTTTTATGGTCAGATTGAAAATAGCTTGCTCCTTTGCAACCGCATTCGGGAGAAATCCGCGAGTGCAAGAAATGTTTAACCAGAGCTAAGGGAAAGGGCGAAGTGGTTTCCGTACGGAAAGAGCTCAACTGCTTTCAAACTTTTCTGCGGCTCACAAAATTTTTCTGAGATGCATGATAATGTATATAAAAATGTGATTAACTACTTTCATAACGATGAGTTCGGAACCATACGAACGATAACTGACAGGAACGGCGAAGTGTACTTTGTCGGCAAAGATGTAGCAAAGGCATTGGGATATGCCAAGCCCGAAAACGCATTGGCTATACACGTCAGTCAAGAGGACAAAACCACTACCCAGATTCAGGGGGTTGGTTCTAACTACAAGTCTAAGGCTGTGCTGATTAACGAACCGGGAGTGTACTCGCTTATCTTCGGGTCGAGGCTTTCGTCGGCCAAAGCTTTCAAGCATTGGGTCATTTCGGAGGTGCTGCCGCAGATACGTCGCACAGGCGGATATATCCCCACCAAGGATGCACGCACGGGCGAGAAGCTCAGCGACCAGCAAATCATCAGGCAGGCAGAGCAGATAATGCGCAAGACCATAGAGAGCGACAACATGATTGCCGACGGCTGCATTACAGCAACCGAGATGGCAAAGGTATTGGGTATTGAGTTCAGGGAGCTCAACAGGATACTGATGGATGAGGGAATAATCTTCTGGAACGGCAGTCGCTACAAGCTGAACAAGGATTTCGCTGACTTGGGGCTTGCACAGGACCGCAACTTCCACTACTATTCCCTCGATGGCGAGAAGAAGCAACGCTCGTACCTTGTCTGGACACCGACGGGAATGGAGTTCGTACGTCAAATTATTGAAGGCAACCTCTGATTTTATTAACCAGAGTTGAAGTGAGGAGGATGTTCTCGAGTAAATGGCCAAAGAATCCGACCTTCTTCTCACAAAAACTCGATTGTGATGAAAAAAACAACACAACAAAGTAACAACACAGAGAAAATCACTACGCTGAATGGCATGATGACCTTCGGCAAGGCAGAGAACATGTGCCACATACTGAGCTTCGACTGCACGGAGCCGGCAGAGGTGGAACCCTTTGTGGGCGACTGTAAGGTGCAGGCGATGAGGGACGGCAACGTCTACATTACCGAGAAGGCGAAACGCCATCGCAACAAGGCACTCTTCCGCGAAGACAACAGCACGCTGACGCTGGGAAGAGACGGACAATACTACTTCAACTTCATACTGCCAAAGAAGCAGGCGAAGGAGCTGGCCGGGAAGCTTGTGAGACAGGCAATGGCTATAGCAGAGAAATTTGAACAGATGACAACCAAAAAGAAAGGAGGCAAGAAATGAGTGTACACAACATAACTTATAAGGATGGGGCAAAGATGATGAGTCCCGTACTGTCGAGAGAGGAATACCTGAAACTGCGCGGAAGCGCAAAACAGAGACGCACGGTGAAGGCTGTTCGCGAGGGCGACGAGAAGCAGAAGATGCGGCTGGTGCAGATGAACTACAGCTGTCTGCCGAATGATGACGGGACGCTGAAAGGGGCCACGAGGATAAGCACGACGGTGGGCATGGACATCGACCACATTAAGGCGGAGGAGATGGAGGAGGTGAAGAACCGCATTCTAGGCAAGAAGGACGAGCTGGGGCTGCTGATGATGGAGCTGAGTGCAAGGGCATCGGGGTACCATCTGGTGTTCCGCCGCAGGGAGGAGCTGAGCCAGGAGGAGAACCTGAGATGGGCGAGCAAGGTGCTGGGTGTGGAGTTTGACCAGGGGGCGAAGGATGCCACGCGTGTTTTCTTTACTACGACGGATAGCGAGGAGGATTTGATATTCTTGGATGACGGGATATTTGAGGTGGCTGAGGCGGTAACGGAAGGAGAGAAGGGACGCAGCCGAGTAGAGACGGAAGAAGGGACGGAAGGACAGAAGGGGCGCAGCCGAGCACGGCTGCTTGATGGGGGAAAGGAGGAGAAGGAAGGACGCAGCCGAGAAGGGGAGGAAGAAGGGACGGAGCGCGGGACGGAGCGCAGCCGAGCACGGCTGCTTGATGGGGGAGCGGAGGGGAAGGAAGGACGCAGCCGAGAAGAGACGGAAGAAGGGACGGAGCGCAGGACGGAGCGCAGCCGAGCACGGCTGCTTGATGAGGGAACGGAGGATTCTTCTGACCAATCCGCTTCTTCTGACCAATCCGCTTCTTCTGACCAATCTGCTTCTTCTGACCAATCTGCTTCTTCTGACCAATCCGCTTCTTCTGGCCAAAATCTTACACCCTTACAGTCTGACAGTTCAAATAAGACATTCGCCAGCGATTATCAGGGGATTCCATATACTGAGATTATTGCCAAGTATTGGCAGTTGTTTAATGACGGGAAGGAGCCGCAGGAGGGCGACCGCGACACGCTGACTTACCAGCTGGCGTGCGATTTGAGACACATCTGCGGAAGAAATGCAGAATGGCTTGACCAGGTGATTCCCTGCTATGACGGATTCCCGCTGGATGAGAAACGCAAGAAGATTGAGAGTGCGTTGACGGCAAAGAGCGAGGGTATGCCATACAGACTAAAGCAGGTTTTGCAGGAGTTGAAATCGTCGGTTGCCATCAAGGCTTGCGGAGGGACAATGACCGCACCACCTGAGATGCCCAAGAAGCTGCCGCCTCTGGTGAAACTGCTGACGAAGAATGTGCCGATGTTTTATAAGCCGGCCGTGGCCACTGCCGTCTTTCCAGCTTTGGGAGCACATCTGCATGGCGTGAAGTTCCGCTACTGGGATAACGGCGATCATGAGGCAACATTCATGAATGTGCTTGTGGGTCGCCAGAGCATTGGCAAGGGAACCATCAAGAAACCTATAGAATACATTATGGAGGACATTCGCCAGCGCGACATCCCCAACCGACAGCGTGAGGCCGAATGGAAGCAGAAGAATCCCGGAGCTAGACAGAAGAAAGACCCAAGGCCAACGGACATCTGCATTCAGATGCTTATAGACAACTTGACGGATGCTGTATTCAACCAACGCATTATTGATGCCAACAACAATGGAGAGCGTTTCCTCTACACTATTGTCGACGAGATTGACGCTCTGAAGAAGGTGACTTCGAGAGGAACAGTGGATGAGGTGGGACTGCTAATAAGAAAGGCGTATGATAACGCGTTTGCAGGCCAGGAGAGAGTGGGCAGTGACTCGGTGAGTGGTATTGCTCCGCTGCGTTGGAACTTCAACGCAAGCACAACGCCACCCAATGCACGCAAGTTCTTTAACAAGATGGTGAACGACGGAACGGTGAGCCGACTGGATGTGAGCACCATTATCCGCAATGACGACAACGACGACGAGGCTCCCATCTTGGGCATATATGACCACCAGTTTGCAACTGAGCTGAAGCCCTACATTGATAGGCTTGAGGCGTGCAACGGACTGATTGAGTGTCCGCAGGCGAAGAAGCTTTCACTTGATATGAAGAAAGAGAACAGCGATGCCGCCAAAATGTATGACTCGGAAGCTTACCGTGTGCTGAGCTATCGCGCAAATGTGATAGCATGGTTGAAAGGCATGGTGCTATATGTGGCTCATGGCTATAAATGGAGCAAGGAGATAGCTGATTTTGTTCGCTGGAGCCAGCAATACAACCTGTGGTGCAAGATGCTCTACTTCGGTGATCAGTTGGAGAAGGAGTTGCGCGAGGAGGTGGAGATACAGAGGCAGAGGGGGCCGCAGAACCTGCTGAGATTATTGCCGGAAGAATTCACCAAAGAGAAGTATTTTTTGATGAGACAAAGCTTGGGACGCAACAACGATGGTGGCAATGCCTTGTATCAATGGAAAAAACGCGGATATATTGTTCAGGATGAATCGACTGGAATGTATGTGAAAACGGAGAAGTATAAGAAAATGAAGTTGGATTGAGAATTGAGGATTGAGAATAGAAAATTGAAAAAAGAACCGCTAATTATGATAAAATTTGAGAATAACGAGACCTGTTTCGTGCAGCTCTGGCTACGGCTGGAGCGCACGAGGCAGATGTTCGGAATGCAATACAAGAGATTCTGCATACGCAGGGTGATGCAGTCGTGGCTTGGCAGCGAGGCGACGGACGAGATGGTGTGGAAAGTGTGCCACTTGGCTACTTGCAATGAAGAAGAGCCTGTATACGGATTGGATATTCTGCCAGTGCCGTCGATGCATCCGCGAAGAAGCCGCGAATTTTTGAGAGCCTTGGTGGCTGTGAAGCTCGGCTTCGGCATCCGCAAAGTGGATTTGAAGGCTCTTGACCGCGCCTATTCAGTAGCATTTCCCAACAGCACAGCAATAAATGTCAGTAAGAAACGCCGTGCGATACGTCGCGACCTTGAAAACGAAGACGACGATGATGAGGCGCCATAGGTTACCGGGAACTTCCGAGCAGGTGTTTTCTTTCGGTCAACACCATCAAATAACCTCTGTACGGAATAAAGAACGCATTGTCAACTATAACCAGGAATAAAGCAATAAAGACAACCAAAAAGTTTTACAGCAACGGGGTCATATACAATGGTATATATGTGACTCCGTTTTTTTTCTGTGTAGTCGTTGGAATGTATCACAAAAGGGAGGAGGTATGGCTTGCTGCCGTCAGAATAGCAATCCAAACATCCATAACGGTATGCGGTTGCCGTGACCGACTTCAATATCGTCGATGGCAAGGAAACTGTCGGGCTCGTCGGAAATCTGGTCGAAGGTCTTGCCCTTGCCTCCTACCTCAAACAAGTATTTGTCGTTGACAAAGAAATCGCCCTTTCGGGGATATTTTACGTTGTTGGTCACAATTGTCTGGCTATAGAAAAAGGTTTCTCTTTCGTTGCCTTTTTCAACAATGGGGCAAAGCACATGCATGAGGTTTGGATTGCCAAGAAAGACTATGTCGGGTTTTACGAGATTCTTGTAGCTTTTGGCATTGGCGGTAAACAGCCCTAATAGTTGTGCTTTGTCGAGGGAATAAAGCATACGCAATCCCAATTCGTTGTTTGTGGATAGTTGTTTCCACAGTTCCGACATATTGGGCTCGAAAGGTACTCGCTCGCTGATGATCATCAGAAGCCGTTTGACTTTCTGAAGGGTCTCAAAGGACACTTTTTCGACAGCGGGCAAGTCGGAATCGATCACCACCGATATCGTTTCGCGAAGTCGCATAGGGAAGTCCTCGATGGATTCGCGATAGAACGGATAATAACCATGACGCAGGTACTCCTCAAACAGCGGAGCGACCTTTATGGCTTTGGTTATCTGCATGGAGTGCCGCACATGGTTCTGAAGCAACTCTTCGAGCGGAATGGCATCGAGGTGGATGACTCCTTCCAGCATGAGGTATTCGCGAAACGACATGCCATATAGTGTATAAACAGTTTGGCGGCGCGAGAGATCCACTTTGGCATTGTCCATAATCAGCAGAGAACTGCTGGTATATATGATGCTCATGTCGGGGTAGCTGTCGTAGATGTTTTTCAGTGTGATAGCCCATTGGTCGTAGCGATGCACCTCGTCGAGATACAGCCGCATGATACCATGCTGCCAAGCCCAATCAACAAGATCTATCAAGGTGTGCGATGCAAACCATAGGTCGTCGAGCGAAGCATAAAGCGTCTGGTCAATGTCGGCATAGTTTTCTAGGATATGCTGCAAGAGCATGGTGGTCTTGCCGACGCCACGAGGACCTTTGATACCGATGAGTCGGCTATTCCAATTGATTTGATGATAGAGGTAGCGCTTGAAACGCAAATCTATCTTGGAAATCCTGCGATGATAATTGTCGAAAAGTGGCTGTAATTCAGATGTATCCATGATGCAACAATGTTATTATTATGTTGCAAAGATACTATTTATATTTTGAAATGCAAAAAAATGGTTGTTTTTTATATTTTGAACTGTAAAAAGAGTGGTGGTTTTTATAGTTTGAAATGTAAACTTCCATAGTTGCAAAAGATGGCACTGGGGAATTGGTGTAGTGGCCACGTATCGCACGGATAACACGTATGGGCTCGTTGGGGACGAGCAATTCCTCACAAAATCACCATGTAATCAAATCGCGATTAACGGTTTTTTGTGGCGTTTTGGGTGCTACGGGTCGGGGCATTATAGCTCTACTGAATATTATTGCATATTATTGAAAAAATTTTCAGTGGGATGTACTGCGCTGGTTGTTGTATCCGTCGCCATTTTGATCATTTTTTTTGCATTTTGGCGAATTATCCGAGTTATATTTCGCCATTTTAATCATTTTTTTATCATTTTGGCGAATTATCCGAATAAAAGATGTACCTTTGCATACAGAATCAAATGGAATTATTATGGATAAATACTTCATTGGCAGGGAAAAAGAGATAAAGACCTTACAAAATATCATGGATTCTGGTAAGTCAGAATTTGTGGCAGTCTATGGCAGACGACGTGTTGGTAAGACTTACCTGATACAGCAGTTTTTCAATAACGATTTCGCATTCTCGGCAACAGGCATCATTGAAGGAACTCGAGAAGAAGAACTATTTGCTTTTTCAAGTGCCTTGATTAGAATTGGTTATTCTGGAAAAAGGCCAAGAACATGGCTTGATGCATTTGAGGCGCTAAAGGCTACCTTGGATAGCTGTCAATACAATGGCAAGCGAGTAATATACATAGACGAGCTTCCGTGTTTCGATACCCCTAAATCGGGTTTTGTAAGGGCTTTGGGGCATTTTTGGAACACATGGGCATCATTACAGAACGATGTCGTTCTAATTGTTTGTGGATCTGCTACCTCTTGGATGATTGAAAACATTATCAATGACCATGGTGGCTTACACGACAGAATCACTCACACTCTTTACCTGAGGCAGTTCTCGCTTGCCGAAACAGAATCCTATTTGAAATCCAGAAAGATTCTATGGCCTCGCCAGACAATTGTTGAGGCTTACATGATGCTGGGAGGTGTACCTTATTATCTAAGTCTGTTAAACGCAAGCGAGAGCTTGGCTCAAAATATTGACCGCATATATTTTCGAAAAAATTCCGAATTGGGACAGGAATATCGCAGATTATATTCATCCTTGTTCAAGGCACCTGACCCATATATACGTATTGTTGAGGTGTTGAGCAAAAATAAGCAGGGGATGACTCGGAACGAGATAGCTGATGGTCTGAAAATGGTATCAAGCGGCACATTGAGCAAGCAACTTGAAAACTTGGAATGCTGCGACATCATCAGGCGTTATGTGAGTAAAGTGGGAGGCAAACCCAAAACCAACGAGGCTTATTTTCAATTGGTTGATCTTTTTACGCTGTTCCATCTCACCTTCTCGAAGACATTTACTACAGAAGACTATTGGGAACAGCATATAAATACCCCTGTCATTAACACATGGCAAGGACTTGCTTTTGAACATGTATGCATGGTGCATATCAACCAAATCAGACATGCCTTGGGACTTGACCGTATTGCTGTTGAATACTACTCATGGCGCAGTTCAACACCGCCCCATGCGCAAGTTGATATGATTATTGAACGTGCCGACCATCTTATAAATCTTTGCGAGATAAAATATACCCTGACGGAATATGTTATCACTGCCGATGAGGACCAGAAACTCCGTAATCGGATGGCGTTGTTTGTTCGGGAGTCCAAAACCCGTGGCGGAATTCTTCCAACTTGGATAACTCCCTTTGGACTCTATCAAAATGAGTACTCGACCGCGGTTCAGTATCAGGTGCAACTGAACGACCTTTTCACCACATAAATGCAGCCTTCGGCCGTTTCGGGTTTCAGGTTTGTAATTTTGTTCGTTTCTTCGAAACAGTCGTTTTCTCGCCTCGGCAAAGTGTAAACACTGCGTGATTTGCCCTCTGCTCTCGGCTTATCGAAAACGTTCATTATTTTGCAACCTTTTTGTCATATTTTTGGTGCAAAATTACAACTTTTTTTCGACATGACAAGAAAAAACAGATAAAACGGACTCTGCATTTTTTTAATTGCTCTTTCCTATGCATGATGTGACGGAATGAAATGTAGAACTTTTTTTTTCAACAATTGTTTTTGGTGCAAAAAGATTGCGCGAGGGTGGTGTATTTTTGCAGTCGAAAAATAGGACACATGTAAGCACTAGGAGTTGTGTAGTGATTTAAGTTTCAGGTTTCAAGTTTCAGGTTTCAAGTTTCAGGTTTCAAGTTTCAGGTTTCAAGTTTCAAGTGGGAGGATTGACTACTACTAATAGTTCTTTGAAATGTTTGCCACTCAATTGTCTGGATTAGAAACTTCTGGCTGTTTATCAGTCGGTCGCCGTCTGCTGGAATCGGCAGACTTCGGGCATCGGACTTTTGTCTGAGTTGGCCCGCATCTCAATGTCACTCTGTGGGGTACTGCCTCAACATGGTGGTTCTATCGTGGATTACCCCTGCCGGGGGCGCACTTGAAACGTGTTGCGCTCTCGCTCGGATCTTGGCTTCGCAACACGTTCCAAGTGCGTTCGCTTATGATTTATCTGAAGTAATTATGACTTGGGTGGCAAATGTTTCTGGAATATAATAATGATGCAAATGAACAGTACTGCAATAATATACGAAGGGAAGGCTGTCGACTCGGCCGTCACCACGCGCATCGGCGACTTGTGGGGGTGCTTGCATAGCAAGAATGATTTGCTCAAGCTGGTCAATGTGGCGCTGGAGGGGCTGTATGGCGAACGCGCCTGTTCGGTGTCGATGGCGCAGCTGAATAGGGCTGCGTATTCATCGCTCAACCCGGACAGGTATTGCTCGTTCAGGATTCCCAAAAAGAGGAAGGGGGAGTTCCGCACCATCGACGCTCCGGAACCTGGGTTGAAGTATATACAGCAGGGGCTGAATCTGGTGTTGCAGACGGTGTACACGCCTCATCCGGCTGCGATGGGTTTTGTGCCTCGCCGCTCGGTGGCGACGGGTGCCAAGGTGCATGTCGGGCAAAGGCTGGTGTATAATATCGACTTGAAGGATTTCTTCCATAGTATCTCTTCGGGACGGCTGTATAAACGCTTGACGGCTAAACCGTTCTGTCTCGACGGGAGCATGGCGAGCATAATCACGGACATCTGCTGCTATACTGATGAGGAGGGTAGGGGTGTGCTGCCGATGGGTGCTCCGACATCGCCTACGGTGACTAACATTATCTGTGCGCGTATGGACGCAAAGCTCACGGCTCTGGCGAGGGCTTACGGCCTGAAATACACGCGCTATGCCGACGACATCACGTTCAGCGGGATGGCGAATGTGTTCGCTGAGGAGGGACGTTTCGTTAGGTCGATGCGGAATATCATCGAGGGTGAGGAGGGGTTTGTGATTAATGCTGACAAGACGAGGCTATGCCACCGAGGAATGCGCCAGGAGGTGACGGGGGTGACGGTGAACGAGAAGGAGAATGTGTCGCGAAAGTATGTCAAGCAGCTGCGGACGATGCTCCACAACTGGGAGATGGACGGACACGAGAAGGCGCAGGCGGTTTTTGAGCGTCACTATGTGCCGAAGTATATGAATCCTTCGACTAAGGGGCCTGTTGTACATCATATTGAGAATGTCATTGCGGGCAAACTGCTGTACCTAAAGATGGTGAAGGGGGAGAGGGATGGCACTTGGAGGGGGCTGGAAAGGAGGTTTGAGGAATTGATGAGGGTTTAGGATGGCCTGCGGCCGGTTCGGGTGGCCTACGGCCGTTTCAAGTTTCAAGTTTCAGGTTTCAGGTGGCCACGTATCGCACGGATTACACGTATCGGCTAGTTTGGGACGAGCTATGGTCAAAATTCTAAGGCCTGCGGCCGGTTCGGGTGGCCTTCGGCCGTTTCAAGTTTAGCTTCGCTGACATTGCTTTGTCTCGGGATAGAAAGCGAGCTTTCTCTCCTCTCGACTTACGCAATGTTCAAGTTTCAGGTTT
>CADBOG010000076.1 GCA_902796265.1 uncultured Bacteroidota bacterium | reverse complement strand
TACGGCGACGATGTAAAGCAAACCTGTGTTGTTTATGACGGTGAGTATGAGGATTCTAATATCGTTAATTTCAGGCATTTTTGTCTTGAATAGTCTACTTTCTGTGTGCAAAGAGACTCATTTCTTAATAATCCTCTCACATTGTCTGATAATCGGGGTACATTATTGTCACTTGTATTTGAACTCTTCTATCTCGCGGCGGTCACGCTTGGTGGGACGACCGGCGACGCGGTCGCGTTTCACATTCATCAATTGCAACTATGTAACAAAGGGATAATATGTCGCACAATTACATATCCTCCATGGTCAACCCTATCTGACGGATGTCGTATTTTGCCATTTTATTTCTTATGGTCGCCACCTTGTCGGCCAAGTCCGATGAACTCATTTTCTTACGTTGACGCTTTATTTCAGCCACTACTGCTGTCTTGTCAATATCGTTTAAAGCTATCATATCTATCTCGTTCAACCCCTTGCGGTCCCAATAGTTACCCACAAGTGTTACACGCTCCTCTTCTATCCATTTCTGACGGAAATATTGTTCGAGAACAAGTCCGGAATACTGTTCGTAACCGCGTTCAATGATTTCAAGCAGCAGGTCATTGCGTTCCATCTCGACGAGCGATTGGTTGCGCAAGATGAAACGGAACCAGAAACGCAGGAAACAGTCTTCGAGTTGCCAGCGGGAGTTGCGACCACCAGGCTTGCTGAACATAGGTTGCCGATGGTGGATGTAACTATATTCCACTTCGAGATTGTCGAGATAGGCTCCCGTGTTCTTGCCGATAGCTCCATCAATCTCGCTCTGCGTGGTAAGTCCCGAGGCTATCAACTGGAGGATGCTCAGGTAGTTGGTGTAGTCTTTGCCGAACTCCGACATTATGAGTTCAGTGCCCTCGGTGAGGTAGGGAGAACCGGCTTGCGTAACCCAGCGGAGCATCTTCGCCTTCGTGAGAGCTTTTGCATCCATCAGCCATGCCACATATTTAGCTACTCCTCCGGTGAGCATATAGAGGCATAGCAAGTCCTCGGGTGTGTACTTGGGGTTATGGTCGTGCAAGATCTGTTTCAGCACACTGATGCGGAAAGGCAGCATGTTGATGCGACAGTCCTGTCGGCCATAAAGAGGCTCGTCTTCGTTGTCGAAAATCCTGTGCATCATATTATAGATGCTGCCACAAGCCACCATGTTGACTTTCACTTTTTCATGGTAGCGGTCCCAGAGGTCTTGAATGTGGCTGGGAATGGCTGGATTGACTTTGATGAAATTCTGGAACTCGTCAAACACCATAGTGAAATGATGTTCGAGGCCGTATCGCATCAACTGGTCGAAAAATTGGGCGAAAGTCTCCATGCGTCCGAAGATTTGGAGTCCCAGCGATTGCTCGGCAGCCTCCTGGAATTTGCCCGTCAGCACCCGCTCGTTGTCTTTCGAGACATAGAGGTAGAGGAGAGGTTGATTACCTTCCTCTGTGCTTTTTCTTAGCAGTGTGGTCTTGCCGATACGTCGACGTCCAGTAAGCACTGTCAGGCGCCCCCTTTCTGTAGTCTGTGTCCAATTTGTCTGAAGAATATTCAGCTCAGTATCTCTGTCATAGAATCTCATGTAACAAATATTAATATAATGTCCATTAAATTAATTGCGATTGCAAAAATAGAAATAATATCCCAAATGGCCAAATTTTTCTTCAAAAAGTTACGTTTCTTATCGGAACTTACCCTTAAAATCTGCGTTGATTCTATTTTCAATGAGAGAAGTTGGAGTGGGCAAGGTTATTTACAGGTTGCTGTCACTTGTATTTGAACTCTTCTATCTCGCGGCGGTCGCGCTTGGTGGGACGACCTGCACCGCGGTCGCGTTTCTCGAATGAGTATTGGCGTGCCATCTGGATGCGCTCATATTCTTCCTGTGGTGTGAGGTCGGTGAGGTAGTTCTCGACAAGTTTGGCTCCAACGCGATTGGCTAGAAGGGCTTTGACCTGGACGGTGCGGTGCACTTGCTCTATGTTGAGCTCGTAGATTTCGCCTTCGCTGATTTCGTGGGATGGCTTGACTGGTAGTCCGTTGAGCTTCACCTGGCCTGCACGGCAGGCATCGGTAGCAAGACTGCGTGTCTTGTAGAGACGGACTGACCAGAGGTATTTGTCAATGCGGATGTCGCTCATTTGGCTCGGAAGTAGATGTTGATTGGCACTCCGTGGAAGTCCCATAACTCGCGCATGCGGTTCTCTACATAGCGGCGATAGGGGTCGCGGATATACTGCGGCAGATTGCAGAAGAACACGAATTGGGGGTAGGGGGTAGGCAGCTGGGTCACATATTTGATTTTGATCCACTTGCCCTTGACGCTGGGAGGTGGGTTCTGTTCCTTGACTATAGGCAGAAGGACGTCGTTGAGCTCGGAGGTGGCTATCTTGCGGCTGCGGGCTTCGTAGACTTGGCGTGCGGTTTCGAGTACCTTGTAGATTCGCTGCTTGTTGATGACAGATGTGAAGATGATGGGCACATCGTTGAATGGGGCTATGCGCTCGCGGATAAGGTTCTCAAATTCTTTATGGGTGTTGTTGTCTTTCTCAATGAGGTCCCACTTGTTGACAACGATTACCACTCCCTTGTGGTTTCGCTGGAGTAGACCGAAAATGTTGAGGTCTTGCTGCTCAAGACCTTGCGAAGCGTCGAGCATCAGTATGCCCACATCGCAGCTCTCAATGGCACGTACCGAACGCAGAACGGAATAGAACTCAAGGTCTTCGCTGACCTTGCCTTTCTTACGTAATCCTGCGGTGTCGACAAAGTTGAAGTCGAATCCGAATAGGTTGTAATGTGATAGGATGGAGTCGCGTGTGGTGCCTGCTATGGGGGTCACGATGTTGCGTTCCTGTCCTGTGATTGCGTTGATGAATGAGGATTTTCCCACGTTGGGACGTCCCACAACAGCGATGCGCGGCAGGTTGTCCTCACGTTCCTCTTCGCCCTCGTCAAAATCTTCCACAAGTGCGTCGAGCAGGTCGCCAGTGCCTGTTCCTGTGATTCCGGCAATGGGGTACAGCTCTCCAAGACCAAGTGCGTAGAACTCACCGATGGTCTCATGACGAGCAGCTGTATCGCACTTGTTGACGACAAGGAGTACTTTCTTCTTGCAGCGACGCAGCATGTCGGCAACATCTTCATCCATAGGGGTCAAGCCTTCTTTGGCATCGACAAGGAAAAGGATGACATCTGCCTCTTCGATGGCGAGGGAGACTTGTTTGCGTATTTCAACTTCGAATTCGTCGTCGCCACCCATGACGTATCCTCCGGTATCGATGACCGAGAAATGTTTGCCGTTCCAGTCGGAATGGCCGTATTGGCGGTCACGGGTTACGCCTGATGTTTCATCAACGATGGCTTTGCGTTCTTCGATGAGTCGGTTGAAGAGTGTCGATTTGCCCACATTGGGGCGTCCTACTATGGCTACTATGTTTGACAAGGCTGTGTTGGTTGTTGATAAGTTGGAAGGATGTTGAGTTGTTTGGGAACAGGGATTATACGAATGTCTCTATATCACTCGTCCACGCTTAGGAGGATGACTTCTGGGAGTCCGCGGTCAATGTTGCCAAAGCAGTTCAGCTTGGCATAGCTTTTTGTGAAATAGCCTACTGCGCTGATGGTATCACCTTGATGAAGAATGCGCGAGGCACGATAGCACATGACGACATGTGGATATTTGGCTCCTCCTATGGTGGCTTCTTCTCCAAGGCTGTCGGGCGACAAAATGTCAACTATGTAGCCTATCTGCGAAGTGGAGCACATGTCGGCTCCTACTATATGTCCGGTGAATTTGAACTCGTCGATGTCGTTGTTGCAGGAACCTAAAAGGAGAAGTAGGGGGAGCAGCAAAAGTATTCGTGCAAGCGAGGAGGCGTGGTGTCCAGCTGCAGGCTGTTCTATGTTGAGTCGTCTCATAGGATTATCTGTTTTTGCCTACGCCAGCCATGATGTTGAGACCGAAAGTGAGGTTGAAGGACTTGGCATCTATGATTGGGAGGGCTGAGATATAGTCGAGGAACAGGTAGACCTGAAGTGTGCGTAAGGGTGCGATGGTGATACCGACGCCTGGGTTGAACCAATCCCAGTTGTTGTGACTCTGAAGGACAGCGGCGGAAGCAATAACCTCAAGCCAATCTTTAAGGTTGGCACGGGCAATGAGGGAGGTGCGGCTATAGAATCCGGTGAGTTTGGACTTGAAAACATCGCCGACCTTCTCTAAGCCACGCTCGAATTCTCCGTGGAAATGGAGTCCAGCACTAAAATATTCATTTACATTGAACATACCTCCGAGGTTGACCTTGGTGGGGATGGAAGTCCAGTATGGGGTGCCATCCACTACCTTATATTGAATCATGGTCTTGAGTGAATCGGTAAGCATTCTTACGAAGCCTGTATCGAGCTTGCCACCATGCATCGCATTGGTGACATCCATGCCGGTGAAAGTGAAGCTGTTGTTGTCTTTGGCAGAGACCAGTTTGTTGACGCCTTCGGACCATTTGATGCCGGGTCCCAAATCAATAATGCTGGCTGACACTTCGAAACGGTCGGTGGCATAGCGGGCACCGAGATCTAGGGTCATACCGTAGTTCTTAGGAGTGTAGTTGGTGATTTTGATACCGGAGATGTTGGAGTCGGAATTGTATTGCAATTCACCGGGAACGGTGAAGTTCATGTCGAGGTTGAGGTTGGCAGTCATTGCCGAATAATCCGGCTCGGTGCGAAGGGTTAGCGATGAGCCTCCATTTGAGAGGTCGACTATACCCATGAGACCTTTGAGGCGGAGACCGACAGTGAGGTTGTCGTTAATGCGATATCCGGCACCAAGGGCTGCCTCTGCATAAAGCATGGCGTTGATGAAGTTGCCGTTAATCAGTTCGATAACATCGTCTCCTGTATGGTTGTAGTTACCTTCGTTGAGGAATGTGTAGATGCCTTCAGGAATACCGATGCCTGCCTGCAACTTGACTTGCGTTGAGAGGGTGAAGAACAGCTTATTGAAGTTCAGACCCAATCCGAAGGCGTATACGTTGAGGCCTAAACGGAAGTTGTCGCTTGTGAGGGTGTCAAGTACTTGATTGGCATTGATGATGGTCTTGTTCTGGACAGAATCGTAATAGGCAAGACTGTTGACCGAAACAGGGCTGTTGAGGCCAATGTTGAAGTTGGGGAGGGCGACGAAGACCTTGTTGCGACTGGGGAAGAACGCAGGATTGTGGGTGTTCATCAATGGGTTGCGCGACGAGCCATACATGAGGCTGCTCTGGGCGTTGGTGACGGCGGGCAGAGTCATTAGTATAGCCATTGCGGCGATGCTGATAAGGCGAATCATTCTAGTTTTCATCTCTTGCCTCCTTTCTGGCCGTTGCCGTTATTGTTGCCATTGTTGTTATTGTTGCCAGTAAGGTCGATATTAAGATTATACAATGGTTTAGCCTTGGCTGTGACATTGATATCGAGCATATCGGTGGAACGAATGGCGACATTCTTGTTTGCCGTGTTACCTGTAGATGTTGTGTTGAGCGTTGCATCAAGGCGTATGCCTTTGGTTTTCTGCAGCTTCTTGAAGATGTCGGCAGTCACGGGAATAGTGATTTTGCTGTTGGCTTTGCCATTGGAGACAAAGTGGCCTGTGCCGTCTTTGATTACGGGAGCTCCTGCCAAAATGGCGGGTGATTGGTCAACAAGTTCGCAGAGCTCGTTGCCAAGCGAGTCGATAAGTTTTGCCGACAAGCCTAAGGTCAGAGGCAATCCGTTGTTGCAGTCGAGGATTATCATTGAGGAGTCGATGGTGAGCTCCTTAAGGTCAATGTTTGGTGCGAACTGCAAGTCGGTCTTATAGCTCAAATCCTTGATGTATGATGAGAAGGGGAACTCAACCTTTACATCGGCATCGATATCTACGGCGTGAACTCCGATAGAGTCGGAAACGAATTGGCTCTCAGAAATGCCAGTTGCGAAGAACTCCGCCTCGAAGGCGATATTCATGCGGACACCATACATGATTTGTTTGGGGCGTTTGTTAATGACATGACTGATGTCGGTCTTGTCGAAAAGCTGGATGTACTGGCCCTGGATGAGGCTGTCGATAGGAACAACATTGGGCAGCTTGATGGTGTCGGTACTATTGTCTTTACCGATAGCGATAAGGTAAAGCGAGTCGTAGTAGACATCCACATGATAAAGTTCCATAAGTTGAAGCGCATCAGTGTTGGCATCAGCTTTCACGGATGAACCGATACTGACATAGAGGTTGTCGACTTCGATGCTGGCACCATTGAGAGAGGAGTCAATATTGTCGAAAATGTCGATGTTCACAGAACCCTGAATTGAGTTGCGGGAGATGTGCACATATTCGACGGAATCGCTTTTGGCTCCAGCACGATATCTTCTTCCTTTGGATTCGTCAAGATTGACCCTGAACTTCTGCGCTGTGTCGTATGTTATGGTGATAATGCCATCGTCGCCTATCTCGACTTTAGCAGCAGTGACTTGCACCATCTGGAGTAGGTCGTAAACAGATATGGAACCATGTGCAACAGGTACACCTAATGTGGGATTGATTACACCCTGAACAGCCAAATCGTGCTGCAGAAAATCGAGGTCACCGACAATCTTCTCGCACGAAGAGAACATCATGCATGCCAATACGGCAATAAGAAATGGTTTTTTCATTGTTGTTGATTGGTTTAACGTTGGATGTTAATGGGTAAACTGTGTTAATAGGTTATTGAGTAAATAGGTTTATAGATTATAAGGATTGTGGTTTAAAATGTTTATAATACTGAAAAATATTTTTGCAAAAATACACAAAAAAAAAGAAATAGTGCTTGTTCGTGCAATTTTTTTTGCCAATCAAACTAGTTTTTGTAATTTTGCAAAAGTTTTAGAATGAAAATGGGATTTTTAAGAAGATATCAATCAGAAATTTACGGCAACTACAGGGTTGCTTACCTACGTAACGGAGCCATTACGGGTCTTGTCATTGCAGCTGTTGTCTTTTTCTGCAAAATCATCTATTATCCTATTTATGCGCCAGAAAATTATGTGACTGACATCACTCTTTTAGTGGCCACTCTCTTTTTTGCCTACCGTTACCGTCGTCGCCTTACTGACGGCAAGGTTTTTTTCAAGGAGCTGATGCTCTACGGTTTGGGATTGGGTATTGTGGCTGCCGCTGTTTATGGTCTCTTCCTTCTTTTCTATGGCAGTGTGTTAGATGATGGTTTCTGCGACCGATGCCTTAACCATTTCATCAATGGCGAGATGAACGGTAGTGGAACAGACGAGGAAAAGGCTGCTACGGTGGAAGTTATGCGTACCTATAAGCTCCGCACATGGGCTTTTATCGGATTCTTCCGCACCTCGGTGATGTCGATTATGACAGCCTTTGTGGCTGCCTTGCTTTTTAGGACAGAAAAGAATGTAGTTAAAAAAAAAGTGTGATGGTAATTGGTTTCAGGTTTCAATGGCCTTCGGCCGTTTCAGGTTTCAAGTTTCAGGTTTCAAGTTTCAAGTTTCAGGTTTCAGGTCCTAACATATCAACTTATCAACGTATAACATATCAACAACCCAATATATTAACATTAAAATATGGATATCAGCATAATTGTTCCCCTTTTTAACGAAGATGAGTCTCTGCCTCATCTGGCAGAATGGATTGACCGAGTAATGAATGAACACCATTTTGACTATGAGGTTATTATGGTCGATGATGGCAGCAAGGACAACTCCTGGAAGGTTATAGAAGATTTGCGTTCGAAGAACCCCCGCTACAAGGGTGTCAAGTTCCGTCGCAACTATGGCAAATCGGCCGCCCTCAACGTCGGATTCGGTCATGCCCAGGGCGATGTTGTCATCACTATGGATGCTGACCTTCAGGATAGTCCCGATGAGGTCCCCGAACTGTACCACATGGTTAAGGATGAGGGTTACGACCTCGTATCGGGATGGAAGAAAAAACGTTACGACTCGAAGCTTGCCAAAAACATACCTTCTAAGTTTTTCAACTGGACAACTCGCAAGATGTCAGGCATTAAGCTGCATGATTTCAACTGCGGCTTGAAGGCTTACCGTCGTGATGTGGTGAAGTCGATAGAGGTTTATGGCGAGATGCACCGCTATATTCCTGTTATCGCCAAATGGGCTGGTTTCAGCAAGATAGGGGAGAAGGTGGTCCAGCACCGCAAACGCGAATTTGGTGTCACTAAGTTTGGCCTCGACCGCTTTGTCAACGGCTATCTCGACCTTATGTCAATCATGTTTATGTCGAAGTTTGGCAAACAGCCGATGCACTTCTTTGGTCTTGTAGGCTCATGTTCATTCATGCTGGGCTTCGTCGCCTTTGTGATTGTCTGCATTCTGCGTCTCTGTGGCCATATCTCGTTGACAAACAGCGTGTGGTTCTATGTGTCGATGCTCTTCATTCTGATGGGTTCGATGCTTTTCCTCGCAGGATTCCTGGGTGAGCTCATCTGCCGCAACTCCTCTACACGCAACACCTATCTTATTGAGAAGGAGCTCGTCGACTGATTATGGGCGCGCTTTTTTTAGACCGTGACGGTGTCATCAATCGTCGCATCATTGACGGATATGTTACCCGCCGTGAGGATTTTGTATTGATTGATGGTGTATTGGAGGCTATTTCAATCTTCGCTAGACATTTCGACCATATCTTTATGGTTACCAACCAGCAAGGAATAGGCAAGGGGTTGATGACCGAAGCCGATTTGGCCGACATTCATGGGTGGTTCCTTAAGCAGGTAGAGGCTGCAGGTGGTCGTATCGACCGCATATACCATTGTCCTGCTTTGAAAGCTGAGCATTCTTTTATGCGCAAACCATCGATAGGAATGGCCATCCAGGCACGACACGATTTTCCCGGTGTCGTACTCAAACAGTCTGTCATGGTGGGCGATACTGCAAGCGATATGCTTTTTGGCCGTAGAGCAGGTATGACCACCGTGTTGGTTGGTGACGAACCTGAGATTGGTCGCAAGACACCTCACCTTGTCGATTATTATTACCCCGACCTGCTGTCGTATGCAAAGAATTGTTGAATTGTTGAACTCTAAAATACTGTTTTAGGACTGTTGAATTGTCGAACTCGAAAATTTTGTTTTTAGGATTGTCGAATTGTCTTCTCTGACTATAATTCTCAATTTTCAATTCTCAATTCTCAATTTAGTATGATGTATCGTCACAATAAGCAGGTGGAAGCTCGCAGCAAGCGTCCTCATCGTCGAAAACGACACAAGTCGAGACGAAAAGGATGCTTGTGGCTTCTGTTTCTGCTTGTTGCGATTGGGACGATTGTATTCTTTTGGCTTCGACGCAGCTCGGAGGAGAGAGCGGTCGCCGATGATGACGCTGTGGTTGTAGAGCAACCTGACACAGGCGATGAGAATCGCGTCTATCGTCGTCGTATTCTGCGTAACGAGATTCCAAAAATCAGTCTGAATACATTGAACTTCCGCGAGATGTTCAATGACTCCAACTATGTGCAACTCTCGGCCGCACGTGCCAACGGCATCGATCCACATAAGCTTGTAAGACCAGAGGATTGCGACCAACTGGTGCCAATCTTCAGCACACGTTACTATAAGGTTGACTCGATGTATCATTCGCGGCCATTCCTTACACCTGAAGCTGTCCTGCTTGTCGATTATATCGGACACCGTTTCCGTCAGCTGATGAACGAGTACTATCCTTCGGCTGACGAATACCGGCTGGTGATAACCAGTGCGTTGCGGACGGCACAGAGCGAACGCAACCTGCGGCGGGTGAACCGCAATGCCACCGATACGTCGGCCCACATGTATGGCACCACATTCGATATCTCGGCACAACGTACCGAGCATGTGCCATCTGGTAGAGACACCGTTGTCGAGATGTGTCGTCAGATGCTGGCGTTGGCACTCTATGAGCTTCGTTACGAAGGCCTATGCTATGTAAAATACGAACGAGGCTCATGTTTCCATACCACAGTGCGAACCACGCAGTATGAGGGTTCAAAGCCTAGCGAGTTGCGCAGCTATGTCAATCCAGGCTCGCCGGCCTACCTCCTCACTAAGGCTCCTCCACGCCCCAAGGCTCCTCGTCGTGAGGCCGTTAAACAGGAGAAGAAAAAGACAACAGCTACAAAACCCGAGCGCCGCACCACGATGACAACTAAGAACCGTCGTGTGGGGAAGAAGGCAGAGCAAAAGAAGAAGCAGCAATCTCAAAAAGAGGAATTGCGGCCAACGCCACAACCCCAACACAGGCTCACCGACCGCGAGAGAATATCTTTGGAACAATTCGAGAGATAACGGTACAAGCTCCTTTGGAGCGCGTTGGGCTGACGAAAAGCGTGGAAGTTTGTTTGTTGTTGCAATTTTTTTTTGTGACCTTGTGATTTTTTCGTGCCATTTTGCGTTATTATAGTGTGAAAGGTCAAGAATCATTTAACGAGATAATACTACGATACCGAGGGCTACTCTATTCGGTATGCAATCGTTACAAACGTAACGGACTGTCGGTTGATGACCTCTTGCAAGAGACCACACTTTCGCTATGGGACAGAAGAGAGACCCTCTATGGCATCTCATCACCCATGAAACAGGCAGGCTGGATATGGCGTGTGGCTCGCAGCACCTGCATCGACCTGCATCGACGAACACCGGAGCCAACGCCTTTACCTGAGAACTATGAGAAGCCGACAGAAGACCCGTCACTCCATGATGCGCTGCATGAGTTGATAGCGCTGCTACAGGAACCTGACCGGACAATTGCAGAAATGCATATACAAGGATTTGATTATGAAGAAATAGGAAAGGCGACGGGCCTTTCAAAAACAAATATTGGCACACGCCTGACACGAATAAAAGTAAAACTTAAGGATATATGGAACGAAAAATGACATTCGAAGAGCTGTGGGAGAGGGGAGAACGAGATGGATTGCTCGTTCAACTGAAACAGGGCTTTCCTCGCTGGCAACGTCGTCGCAGAATGCGTCGCACGGCCTTTGTGTCAGTTGCTGTTTTATTAGTGGGAGGAGCCATAATGCTCTGGCATCCGTCAAGGGAATCACTTCGTTACGACTCTGTCTGCTGCAATCGAAACGTTTTTCCCGATAGTCACTGGGCAGATGTGGCACACCATATATTAACAATTGAAAGTCTATGAAACGATTGATGTATCTCGTATTATCGCTTGCTTTGGCGGTTTGCTCATGTACGCGCGAGGCGGATGAAGATCCTCTTTATCTGAAATATTCCTTGCGACAGGACATCACAGCTGCACAGCTTAATGGCTTTCGGATTAACGATTCGGTCAAAGTCGATGTGGTGATACTTGTCGCCGACGATTCGGCATCATGGCAAAGTATGAAGGAGGAGTTTGACATACGTACTTCGGAAGGTGTCACCAGCTGGCTGGGAAACATCGATAACCCCAGACAACGTGTTAAACGTTCGGAAGTGCCTCTATGGCGTGCCATGGCTGTACACGATGACCACACTATCGCTTTTTATCGTATAGCGACGGCAGAGGAATTTGATGCCCTGCGTGAATACCAGTTAACAATGACAGAAAACAATATTTTTGCAAAATGAAACATACATTTAAAATCTTCGCCTTTTTGGCAATCGTGCTGCTTCTCGTTGGTTGCAGCAAAGAGAAAGAAACTAATGAACAGTATAATGTAACGTATATAGTGTCGCGACATGATATTGCAAACAAGTCGACAACAGTCGCAATAAAAACTGATAAAGAACGCGATGAGCTTTTGGAACGATTGTGCGACTATACGAAGGAAGGCAAGTTCGTCACTTTACGTAGTAGCAAGAAATGCAAAACCGTGTCCAAGAGACCAATAACGTTTAGCACAACAAGTCGCGAGGAAATAAAGCGTTGGATTTCCCAGATGGAAGATGAGGGCAAGACCGTCACCGTAACATACGACCAGGGGAATGGTACATGGAGCGGCATAGCATACGCTATTCCTCCACATGATGAGGGGAGAGATGGTCGTGTTGAAAGAGTGACGTTGGATTACACGCTCTATCCTACAAATTATGAGATTCATTCTATATATACCTATTTTTGGGAAGGTGACTTGCTGACAAGCGTAGACATGGTGAAGGAGGCATTCAACGGCTTGTATAGCGAATATAGCCATACCACAGCATCAATCACTTATAACGGCAATATGCGGTCGGCAATATATTTCTATGATTCGCTTGGCAGTTCTGTCAGTAATATCCAGTACTCATACAACAATGGACGACTTGTTCAAGAAATACGCGGAGACAACACCTACCAGTATAATTATAACGACCAAGGCTTTATCGAGAGCTGGACAATAACTCCTGGCTATAACACAGCGTTGCCCAATGGCATAAGATGCGAATGGGAGAATGGTGATGTGGTGAGAACATATATTGGTGATCAACTGTACGAAAGATTCGAATACGACACCACCCCGAAACCATACGCTTTGTCTCTTGGAAGCCTTACGCTTATGCCCGAGTATAGCAGATTTATAGTTTCAGAAGCCTTGCTCAGCACTCATAATCTGACACGGTTGTTTTCCAACAGCAAAGACCAGGGTACATCACTTGAGATAGAATACACATACAGAAACGGTCTGCCAGTCACGGCCACAATCTTGAGTTGGTATGGCTGTGGAAATATCCATTGGACATACGAGTACCTGGATTGACAATGAAATAGTTGATTGATAATAAGTAGGTACTAAAATTTATACAACATTATCGTTTTTTAATTAATTGATTCATAAATAACATCGAGGCGTATCAATATGTCAACAAATAAACATATCAACATAAAAAATACATTATCATGAAAAGACTATTCATACTGCTCGCTACGTTGGTAGCTATTTCAATGACAACTGGATGCCATAAAGAATCGGCCGAAAATGCGAACAGGGAACGCGACATCACCTATTCTGTCGTTTGGAATAAAAACCAGTCACAATATAAAGACGGACCTGCCACTGTTCACCTCACGACTGAATCAGAATACCAATCGCTTCTTGACAGTTTTTGCGATTTTGCGGAGGATGGGGCAGAGGTGACCTTCTATAATGCCTTAAAGCAAAGAGGTGCAAAAACCACCTACACCAAAGATGTGGTCACTTTCAGCACCTCAAGTCGCGAGGAAATGAAACGATGGATGGCACAAATGGAGGATGCAGGAAAGACCGTAACTGTCACATTCGACAGAGAAACTGGGACTTGGACAGGCATGGCTTATGCAACGCCGCCGCAACAGATGCAAGGTGGAGTGGCAACATACGTCAATGCGGGCTTTGACGGTTGGCATGGTCAATTCAATGTCATTGTCACTATAGACAGTATGAATCATGTTGCATACGTCAATTACGACTATGGAAGCAATCACTGGTATCATATTCCTTGCGGCCGGTTCGATAACATCCGCGAGGAAAATGGAAATCTTATTCTTGCAGAATATGAGGCATATAGCGAACCGCAGATTTTCGATACTCTCCTACTAAAGCCTTTGGGAGGCGACACGTTGTTGCTGGAATATATCTATCACGGTGTCTGTTTTACAGACCATGTGCATGCATGTGTGTTGGTGCCGGCACCTCGTGGACTCGAGACGTGGTATTCCGAGCAGATGGAGGGCATCATCATGAATATTATGCCGAATTACATCGAAGCAGAGCCAGCTATCTGTTTGGCACAGTTCTGTGCTCCACATGTTTATTACCCTATGGATTTGTACATTAGCCCAATGCCTCAGACGGGTTTCTGCGAGATGCAACGCTTCTACACAAGCATTCCAGGCATTGACTGGGAACTCTCGCTCCGATATACATATAATAACGACAGCACATTTTTCGTCATCGATTCACTTGGCTTGTCTGGACATCCATTGCAAAGCTTTACCCTCGATGCAATGCCTATCGTCATTCACCTGCTGAATCAATCGGCTAACGGAATGAGATTAGATTTCTATAAAATAAACTAATTGTATATCAATTTAAAACCATGTAATAATATGAAACGTACACTCAAAATCGCAGCCGTTGGGCTACTCATAGTAGGATTATTCACAGCTTGCGTTCCTAATATAGAGTTGTCAGGATATGCCTGGACGGCAAACGGACAACAAACCATTGACCATCAGAAGGTAGAGACTGAACTGGCATTGGTCTGTAATTCACCTAACGGCGGAATGCTGTTTCTAAGTGAGAGCTATCCTTATGAAATGGGTTTTTGCATGGCTTTGCCATTCACCTACACATGGAACGACAACGAAGGAACAGCCACAGCAACACTCGAATTGCCTGATGACTATCTTGACAGAAAAGGTGTTGCGAAAATGAAAAAAGACCTCAAAATCAACATGCACTACACTAAGACAGAAGGTCTTGTGGTGACAAGTAACGACATAGAGCACTTACTTGAATTTCCCTGTACAAACACCCCGATGACAAAAAAAGACTTCGCCAAGCCGGCGTCATTGGTCGGAACACGTTGGGTGGCAGAGATTGACGATGAAATAGACTTCTCCGATAATGAGACGGCACATTATCGTTATGAATTGGAGTTTGTCAACGACAAAGGAGCAGTTCTGGTACTCATAATGAAAGAAGATGGCAGCGATGAGTCTGAAATGGAGCGTTGGAATGTCAACTATAGTTATAGCAACGGTGTGGGTAGCATAAGCATTTACTCATTTGGAGAAACGGCTAAGGGAGGCTTTTACATGCCTGATGACAACCACATGACATTCAGCGACGGCGAGAACTTGCTGAAGTTTGTGAAGCAATAGTTTTTGATGAATAGTGATTGCCACTGTCATGCAACTGACATTTTGTCCGTTGCGTGGCAGTGGCTGTCAGTTTGTGTCGTTTTGGCACGTTTGTTGATAATACCAAGATGTCCTAGTTCAACAAGTACAACTAGTTCTAATAGAATAATTGGAATAATAAACAAATAAAAATACAAGTTATGAATATTAAACCTTTAGCAGACAGAGTTCTTATCGAACCCGCCGAGGCTGAGCAGAAGACCGCCTCGGGAATCATCATCCCTGACACAGCAAAAGAGAAACCACAGCGTGGCAAAGTCGTCGCCGTCGGAGCTGGCACCAAAGATCACGAGATGACCGTCAAGGTCGGTGACCAAGTCCTCTATGGCAAATACAGTGGCACCGAAATCGAATACGACGGTACCAAGTATATGATTATGAAAGAGAGCGACATATATGCTATCATCTAATCAACATTTAACTCATCAACTTTAAACAAAAAAATCATGGCAAAACAGATAGTTTTCAATAATGACGCTCGCGAACAGCTTCGCAAAGGCGTAGACGAATTGGCTAATGCAGTAAAGGTAACCCTCGGTCCAAAAGGCCGCAATGTTGTTATCGACAAGAAATTTGGTGCTCCTCAGGTGACCAAGGACGGTGTTACCGTTGCTAAGGAAATCGAACTTGAGGACGGTATCCAGAATATGGGTGCCCAGATGGTTAAGGAGGTTGCCTCCAAGACCAACGACCAGGCTGGTGATGGTACCACTACCGCTACCGTTCTGGCACAGGCTATCGTCAACACTGGTCTGAAGAACGTCACCGCCGGTGCCAACCCCATGGACCTGAAACGTGGTATCGACAAGGCTGTTGCCGAAATCGTTAAGAGCATCAAGGATCAGAGCCAGGAAGTTGGTGGCGACATCCAGAAGATTCGTCAGGTCGCTACCATCAGCGCAAACAACGATACCCATATCGGTGACATTATCGCCGAGGCTATGGAAAAAGTTACCAAGGATGGCGTCATCACCATTGAGGATGCTAAGGGTATCGACACTACCGTTAAGGTTGTTGAGGGTATGCAGTTCGACCGTGGCTATATCAGCCCTTACTTCGTCACCGACACCGAGAAGATGGAGTGCAACTATGACAACCCCTTCATCCTTATCTATGACAAGAAGATAAGCACTATGAAGGACCTCCTGCCCGTACTCGAGAAGGTTGTCAACACTGGTCGTCCTCTCCTTATCATTGCTGAGGATGTTGAGAGCGAAGCTCTTGCTACCCTCGTGGTCAACCGTCTGCGTGGCAGCTTGAAGATTGCTGCTGTCAAGGCTCCTGGCTTTGGCGACAGAAGAAAAGAGATGCTCGAAGACATC
>CADBOG010000075.1 GCA_902796265.1 uncultured Bacteroidota bacterium | reverse complement strand
GGATGATTCCGCCCTTGCGGGACTTCTGTCCCACGGTGTTGCCGGCCTTGCCGACAAACTGGATGATAGAAACAATTTTTGCCATAGGTTATGGTTTTAAGGGGTTAGTAAAAATGGTTGATTTGGTTTGTAGTTTTGTTTTGGTTTTTTGTTTTGGTTTTTTGTTTTGGTTTTGGTTTATTGTTTTGGTTTTGGTTAATTGGTTTTTGGTTGTGTTAATGCTTTATACCTCCCCCTGCCCCGTCCTCCTTCATCGAGCCGAGCTCGGATCGTCCCAATAAGTCTCGTCCCCGCCTCAACGCTTCCCCTTCCTTCCATTTCGCCATTCACTTTTTGGTTTTGGTTAATTGGTTATAATTATCAGTTTTCAATTCTCAATTTAGATGATTCCCACCAAGTGAGAACACGAGGTGGTTGCTGCGCCGGCGAGGATAAGGCCTATTGCGTAGGCGAGGATTTTGAGGACGATGACCCACCAGGGGTCGTTGGTTTTGACACCTGCCTCCTGCGCCTTAGCGGGATCGGACAAGATGTCTGCAATTTGCTGTTGACTAAGTTTGATTTTCATTTTATTTGGTTTTAATGGTTAATTGATTTTGTTTTAAAGGTTAATAGATTTTGTATGGCTTTTTTAAGGTCGATTGGTTATGGTTGTTTTTTAAAGCTTTTTGGTTAAAAGGTTTTTGGTTTTGGTTGTTTTTTAAGGTTAATTCGTTTGGGTTTTGTTTTTGGTTTTGTTTTTGGGTTTAGTTTTCGTTTCAATTCTCAATTTTCAATTCCCCCCGTCCTCTTTCAACGAGCCGAGCTCGGATCGTCCTATTAAAATTCGTCTAGCCCTATTTCTCACTTCCGGCATAAATCAGATTTGAGCGTTGAATGTTTCAATTTTCAATTCTAACCTAACTCTAACTTAACTCTAACTTAACTCCAACCCAGCCCCAGCTCTTTTCCCTTTCAATCACGATGCAAAAATACAACCATTTTTTATATGGTTCTGACGATAGCTCCCTATAGCTCCCGATTGTTCCACATTCATTACGCAAAACCCACTTTTGCAAAGGTATTTTCGATTGCAAAAAGTGGGTCTTGAACCGCAAATTTTTGGAAATCGACCGCTTGGTCGATAATCATATCAAGAAATACCATTAATGCATTCAAATTACTGAGCCCCCAGCCATTTGACAATAGCCTTCACTTCACGTGGCGGAAACCAGAAGGACACATCCGGTCTTACCGGCTTCTCCTTGTTGGCCGATTTGGTTTTGATCTGCTTCTGCCATTCCACGAGCTTCTTCAACTCCTCCTCGTCGTGCTTGCGGAAGTCGTGACATATTGCTTCCACAATATTCGACAATTGGCCTTTATTACCTCCCGATTCGGCAACAAGGTTGGCCATCATGCCATATGGCTCCTTCCAACTGAGGTCAGGATACTGAAATTCCGAACCGCTTATGTGTGCGCCAAGAACGGGGAAAAGCATCGGAACAAGGGGTTCATGCATGTCTTTTGAGGCCTGTGAGAGGAGTAAATTGATACATTCTGTCCCCTTTCCGAGGTTCGGCATCTTGGGTGCCGAGTGTTTTGTGATATCGTATTTCATTGTCTTTTTGCTTTTTAGAGAAATTAAATGTTCGTTTTTTTTCCGTTTTGTGACAGATACAGTTGTGACAGTTTCTTTTTTGACGTGTTACATTTTTCTTATTTATCTATATATATACTTATATATTAATTAGTTATATAGTATATAAAGAGGTGTTTGTCACGCTTTTTTTTAATTGTCACAACTGTAACTGTCACGCTTTGTTTTTAACAACTAATTGATAATCTAGCCTTTCTTCCCTACAAGGTCCATTTTTTTTTATGCGTCGGTGTGTGAATCGAAAATTTTTGTGTAAATTTGCACTATGAAAACAGAGCCATCATACAATCATCCGATTGACCTTTATCCTCAGAAAATCAAGGATGAAGGTATAGTTGTGTTCGACGATGTGAGGGGGCTTCCTACCTTGGAAGAACCATTTGTCTCGCCAGATTATGCAATTTGTATTGGCCATCGAGGGCGCATAAATCTGCTGTATGATGGCATGCCAGACACTTTCGACAAGCTGGCTGTGGGCTTTATTTTTCCGAACCACAAACTGGTAATGGTAGAGAAAACAGAAGACTACCTGTCAACCCTGATTGTTGTTGCAGGAACGATGAAGAACGACCCGATGCCGCAGATAATCAACAATATGCGTTATGGTTACGAGCCGCATCCGTGTGTGAAACTTTTCGTCGAGAGACAGGACTTTCGCCAACAGAGTTCCGCGAAAGAAACTAAGCACCTATAATAGAATTCATGCAAACATCATAAGGAAACAATATGAAACATATATTCGTGATTAACCCATGTGCAGGAAAGAGGGATGCCACGGATTTTATCCGTCAGAAAGTGAGGGAGTTGGGCGAAGACATAGACATAGAGATTTATGTCACAAAGACACAAGGCGATGCGAAGGTTTTTGTGAGTCGGCGTTGTGAGGAAACGCCATCAGAGGTTTTGCGTTTCTATGCCTGTGGCGGTGACGGCACAATCAATGAGGTTGTTTCAGGGATTATAGGTCGGCCAAACGCTGAGATGACCTGTTACCCATCGGGAAGTGGGAACGACTATGTGAAATACTATGGCGAGAAACAATCATTCCTCAATTTGCATGAGTTGGTGAAAGGCGAAGTTCGGAAGGTAGATGTCATGAGGGTGAGCAACATCACGGGCTCGGGAGATGACATACGATACTCGATGAATGTCTGCAACTTTGGTTTCGATGCCATCGTCTGTAAGACAATGGAGCAAGTGCGACGCAAGAGGCTCATAGGCGGACGCAATGCATACACGACGGGTATTATAAAGGCACTTTTCACGGGACGCCGTACACAATGCCGCATCACCGTTGATGGCCGAGAAGTACACAACGGAGAGATGCTGCTATGTACGCTGGGTAACGGGCGTTTTGTGGGCGGTGCGTATCAATGTTCACCACTCTCACAAAACGACGACGGACTCGTGGAGGTGTGTCTCTTCAAGCCGCTATCCCTATTCCGCTTCATAAAGCTTATAGGCTCTTATCGCGATGGGTCATTCATCCATCGCAAAGACATACAGGATAAGATGACTTATCTTCAAGGACGAGATATTGAAATAGAGGCACCCGAACCCATAGATTTTTGCGTAGATGGGGAAATGCTATACGGATCACGGTTCCATATAGAGCAGCTATCAGGCGCAATAAGTTTCGTTACACCGCAACAATAATATTGATAATGAACCAATTCTTTAAACAAATAAGCCCTGGAGGCCAACTATTGGCTTTGCTTTTGATACTGGTAGTGTTTTTTATACTCGGAACAGGAGTGGCTATTGTGACAGTTGAGATGGGAGATTCAAATATGGATCTCCTGTCTCAGGCATTGTCGCAGATAATTGTCTTTGGTGGGGCGGCACTCTTTTGGGGATATATGATTCATGGCAATATGCTGCAATACATGAAATTCGGCAAGCCACAGCCGAATTGGAAGTCCATTCTTGTTGCTTTGTTATGCCTCCTACTCATCTTGCCGGCATCGGATTGGCTTTCGATAGTTAACGACAAACTGCATTTCCCCAATAGCCTTAGTAATGCCGAACAATTGCTCCGTCGTATTGGCAATAATTCGCAGTACATTATGGAAAGCTATCTTTTGAGAGGTGGAGTGGGTGAGTTGATAATCAATATAATTGTACTTGCTGTTGTGCCAGCTTTCTGCGAAGAACTCTTCTTTAGGGGAGCACTCCAGCAGACGCTCGATTCGTGTTTTCGAGGCAAACACCATCTTGCAATCTGGACAACAGCAGCCATATTCTCGTTGATGCATGGTGAAATCTTTGCTTTTTTGCCGCGATTGTTGTTGGGTCTCCTTTTGGGATATTTTTTCTTCTACGGCCGCTCAATTTGGCTCAATATAGCAGCCCATTTCCTCAACAACCTCACGGTAGTGGTGATGTATTTCCTTGCTGCTCATGGTGCAATAGAGGTGGAAATGGCAGAGAGTTTAGGATTGCCGTTTATTGTGGTTCTGGCAACTTTCGGTGCAGACCTTTTGCTTTTCAAATATTTCTTCATAACAAAGACCATGCCCGAAACAGAGATAGGTGAGAACAAACTATAGAGGTTGCCTTAATTCGATTGGAGTTGAGAAGGTGATGAAAAAAATATTATATTTTAAATATCTGTAAATAAGAGTGTTGCTGTGATGTGAGGTTTGTAAAGATTAAAAAAAGATAAAAAAAAGCTCCTGATTATAAATTTTTTATTAATTTTGCAAATCGAATTTTTGAAATAAAAAAGCATAAAAATAATAGATATGACTAAAGCAGAAGTAGTTACAGAAATTGCTCATAAGACAGGCGTCGAGAAAATGGCTGTTTTGGCCGTTGTTGAGGAGTTTATGACTGTAGTCAAAGATTCCCTTTCCGAAGGCGAGAATGTTTATCTCCGTGGATTTGGCAGTTTTATAGTCCGCAAAAGAGCAGAGAAGACTGGTCGTAATATATCAAAGAACACCACAGTCATTATCCCTGCACACAACATTCCGGCTTTCAAGCCCGCCAAGCCTTTCATGAATGACGTCAAAAATAATACGAAATAACTTTTTAAATTTTAATAATTATGCCAAACGGTAAGAAACACAAGAGACATAAAATGTCTACGCACAAACGTAAAAAACGTTTGCGCAAGAACAGACATAAGAAGAAATAAGCATTAGCTTCATTCCTTCTTACGACTACTAACAACCTATCTAAAACAAATTACACAAGACCTTTAGGGGTCGCTGTGTAATTTGTTTTGTTTTCTTGTTTGATGGTCACTCTGTGTACTATTTGGTACATTGTCAGACCTTTATGGATAAAGAACTAATAATATCATCATCGACCGACGAGGTGCAGATAGCTCTGCTGGAGGATAAACAGTTGGTCGAACTACATAAAGAAAAGAAAAGTAACCATTTCGCCGTAGGGGATGTGGTGTTGGGTCGTGTCCGCAAAATAATGCCAGGTCTTAATGCCGCTTTTATAGACCTGGGTGATGAGAAAGATGGTTTTGTTCACTATTTGGATCTGGGACCTCAGTACAATTCATTCGATAAATATCTGAGGTTGGCTATGAACGGAGACCAGTCGGTTCGTACATTGAAGGATTTCAAGATAGAACCAATTTTTGAGAAAAATGGCAACCTTTCGAACAGCCTTAAAGTAGGTCAGTATATACTTGGGCAAATTGCAAAAGAACCTATCTCAACCAAGGGTCCGAAGCTGACAGGAGAGGTCTCATTTGCAGGGCGCTATCTTGTTCTAACTCCTTTCTCGAATAAAATATCAATCTCGCAGAAAATTAAGAGTTCCGAGGAACGCACCCGTCTTCGTAGGCTTATTCAAAGTATTCGTCCGGAGAATTTTGGCCTCATTGTCCGCACGGTGGCAGAGGGCAAATCTGTTGCCGAATTAGATTCCGACCTCAGACAGCTTATGGATAAGTGGGCACGCATGACCGCTAAACTCAAGTCTGTCAACTGTCCGCAGATGATAGAGTCGGAATTGGGTACAACATCGGCGCTACTTCGCGATGTGTTGACCGACGATTTCAATACCATCTATTGCAACAATGAAGATGTGTGCAATGAATTGCGCGATTATCTTCGCACTATAGCCCCCGACAAAGTTGATATCGTCAAGCATTATAAACTCACGACTCCAATCTTTGAACAATTTGGAGTACAGCGAGAGATAAGACGTGCATTTGGCAAAATCGTGACAATCCGTTCAGGTATATACCTTTATGTGGAACATACAGAGGCAATGCATGTTATAGATGTCAACAGCGGTAATCATATTAAGGCTGGTACTGGTCAGGAGGATACAGCCTTGCAAGTCAATATTGAGTCGGCCAAGGAGATTGCCCGTCAGCTGCGGCTCCGTGATATGGGCGGTATAGTCATAGTGGATTTTGTGGACATGCAGAAAGCTGAACATCGCAAACAACTATACGATGTGATGTGTGACGAAATGAAAAAAGACAAAGCACGCCACACTGTTCTCCCCCTCAGCAAGTTTGGACTCATGCAAATAACCCGTCAGCGTGTGCGCCCAGCCATCGAAGTTGATGTTCAGGAGAAATGTCCCTTCTGCGATGGAACAGGAACCATCAAGTCAAGTCTTGTGGTAATAGACGAAATCGAGTCGAATATACGCTATCTCAGCTCGTCGCAGAATATTGGCCATCTGACGATAGAGACTCATCCTTACATTCATGCATATCTCACCAAAGGTTTCAAATCTATTCGTCGCCAATGGCAAAAGAGATATAAAATGCGCTTAGCAATAAAACCGGTAGAAAAATATAATCTCTTGGAATTCCGTTTCTTCGACAGTACTGGAGATACGATTGAACTGTAGGCGACATCTAAAAATTCCACGTATGAACAATAGTTGATGACAACACAAATAGAAAAAAGAGGAGCCCATTGCAATAGTCATGGGCTCTTCTTTTTTTATCTCTTGTTTGCAATATTGGCGTTGTAATAGGAAGGATTATCAGTAACCTCATCTAATACTTTGAGAAAAGGTGGGAAAGAGAAGATTGTTTCCTTTGTGACATCTTCTATTTCAAGCAGACAATGACTTAATTTGGGACAAATAAAGGAGTCGAGCTCAAGATATCTGTTGTCCCATAGGAATCCGCGACGTATTTTGTGAATAGTAATCTTTTCGGGATTGGCATAATGCATCAATTCTTCATATTCTTCAGAGGAAATAACCCATTCTTTCTCAATACGCTCAAAGGATGATAATGCCCTCTTCGTGGTTTTGATAAAGACGGATTCTCCGTTTTCGGTAATCTTTCTGATGCGTCGGTTTTCTCCATTTTCGGCCATCAAGTATGTTTGGAATATCTCAAGTACTCGACATTGTGGCAATTCGCCAACGACATCAACAAGAAACTTTCGTTCAGCTTCTATTTTGTCTGATATTAATTGCATATTGTAGTATAGATTGTGAATTTTTGAGGTAATGGACAATAAAAACGGTCGTGTTCAATCTTGATAATCATTAATCATTTCCCTATTATTTGGTTGCAGGCATAAAAAATCATCGCTGAAATCTGCAATACCAAGATGATAGGGATACCAAATGCAAACTTATTCTTTTTCGTTTTATGATGAAACAACCTCATTGCCAGTAAGGCGCCTAAGCTGCCACCTAAGATGGCAAGGAGAATAAGTACAGATTCAGGAACTCTCCATCTGTCGTGTCGCGCCTTCCATTTGTCGATGCCATAAATGACGAATGTGATGACGTTAGCAATTAATAAATATATGAATAAGTTTTTTTCCATTTTGAATTGATGCCAATGTTGTCTTTACTATAGCCCTCGTGTTCTTCGTGGGGCGGAGGAGATGACCGACGAGCGAGGACGGACAGATGATTTATTGCTGGGTTGTCTTTGAGTTTTAGTGCTGGGTTGAGAACTTGATTGTTTTGGTTTTTGATTGCTTGTTGTTGGCTTGTTTTTTGATGGTGCAGTTGTTTTTGTTGGCTTGTTTACGTTAGGAGTATTATCAGTAGCTGGATCCATATCATCTTTTTTGCGATTATAATTGGTCGGAGTGTATCCACGGTTGCGTTTATAGTTGGTCATCGAGTTCACACGGCTGATGCGTGAAGAAATGTTATGGCCACCAGTAGTCATCATGTCGTTGAAGGTGACGATTAGCGACGATGTTTTTAGGTATCTGCCAGCGTTGCTTTTGAGACAGCCAGAATACCAGTTCTTCACATTGTTGAGATCCATGTCCAGCAAATCAAGGTTATTTTTCCCCACTTCGCGAATAAACTGGTTGACTTGTCGAGCTCTTAAATAGGTATTATAGCTCTTTTGGTCGTTGATTGTTACTCCGCGAGGGTAGGAGAGATAGCGTGCAAGTTGCTTAAACTGTTCTTCTGTAAGGCTGACGAGCATTTCTTTTATTTTCAGAAAACTACGAGCGATACCAGCTTGGGTGTTGCTGTGCACTTGGCCGTATATGGCATCAATATTCTCGTTGCTGTATGACATGCCGTGTTCCTGCTCACTCGCACGCAGCTGTTTGTCAACTTGATCCTTCTGGAATAGATTGAAACTGCGTTGAGAGATGCTGTCTGCCAAACGGTTGATGTCTTCATTACCAAGACCTTTGATTTTGTTAAGCAGTTCCGAAGTGGGTTTGAACAAAAGGAAAGGTTTGTTCTTGGGGAAAGAGGAATAGGTGTTGCCTGAATAACTGATGTTGTTGTCGATAAACAACTGGTATAAGGCGGTGTACTGAACCACGCGGGCGAGGTCGGTGTTGCCAAGAGTGGCGAAATAATGGTAAGCCTGACTCTCATACTTATATCCTATAGATTGGCTCCGCTCTTGGGAGTTGAAGTAACTGACAGGAAGCGAACCGGTTCTCCCGAGGGTATAAATGGTGATGGGCTCATTGTTTTCTCCATCTTTGATGTCAATTGCATACATCAAGTCAGCTGTGTTCCAATTGTATACCAACTCGTTGAGTCCAAGTTTGCGGAACAGAGGACGGTCGAAAGGATAGTAGCCAGGCTCAGGGTAACGATAGTATGCCTCTTGTATGGTGCCATGCTCCGACCAATCTTTAAGCAAAATATCGGTGATGGTCATAAGGTCGCCGAACTCGGTGTTTTCCAGCTCACGACTCAGGTAAGTTGGGCACCAGTCTTTCCCGTTGCACATCTTGCCAGCCATAAGGTCGTTGATGTCGAGACTTTGAGATAACTCCTTCTCAGTTGTGGCGGCAAGCAATAGTATGCTTTCTATCTGTAATGGAGGAAGTTCGTGTAGAGGAGATTGACGCTCACGGCCAATGATAATCAGAGTGTTGCTGTCAGCCAATGCACCAAGAATAAGGTCGGCATCGAGAGTGAACTGTCTTATGTCGCCAATTTGGGGAGCGATGTCGGCATTTTTTGCCACGGCCCATGCCACAAAGCCTGGTTGTTGACTAAAAAACACACCACGTGCTTGGGAATCAAAGATGTTGTTGATGGTTAGTATTGTATTGGTGTCGCTGAGATGAATAAAACCTTCGCTTTCTTCAAGAAACCATGTGTTGAATTCGTCCAATGAAATCTGGTAGTCGAGTCCCTTGACGTCCAGATATTCCTTATCATCATCTTTGACATAATAACGCCTTTTCTCCTCAGCAGGCAAAGCCATCGTGACTGGCTTATAGTCGCTGAGGAACAATTGACGGTTCAGTCGCCTAATCAGCCGATTGCAGTTTTCGCTAGTGGCATTGCCCACCAAAATGATCATGTCAGTAGTGTATCCATCGTATCCGATAGGATGTTTTTGCAGTTCTGCATGGTGAGTGAATTCGCTGAAAATAGTAGAAACAGAGTCGGTCTCGAAGTGAGGTGGAAGGTCGCTGAGAAGAATCATACGGCTGCTATCTGCGAACGATGCCATTCCGATACTTTGGTAATGAAATCGGTATTTATGACGGAAATCTTTGTATATCGAATCAGACATCCTTGCTGCGAAAGTGCTATCAATTATTACTTTCTGGTTTGGGATATATTCATACTTAAACATTTTGGCACTCTCTTGTCTCACGCTCTCTACAATCGATGTCCGACCAAATACCAATAGAATACCTATTATGATTGCAGCAATGGCAAACAAACATAGAATTGTTATATGTATTCTTTTGTTCATTGGCATATATTTTGCTGACATCATTATATTTACAAAAACACCATTCCTATAATCCTTTCAAAGGGTCGTAGGTGTTGCGAATAAAGAGGCTGCCATCCTCATTAGTGTCGATGGCTATCCAACCCTCTTTCTCCATTTCACGTGTCACACCTATGTAGTTGCGGCTGCCTCCATGCATCACTACTTTTAAATAAATCCACGCATGCTCGCTCCACTCATAATCAACCTCGGTGTATGTATTTGGCAAGTCTTGCTCGGAGTCATTGGTGACAGAGTCGAAGGTTCCCATGTAGTATGGCACGTAACTTGGACAGTTGTAAGAAGTGAACACGCTATCATTCAGCCATCCGGATTCGTTGTTCTCGGGCTCCTGGCGGGAGGTCAATATTGGGCGCATTGTGATACTGTATTCCTCTGTATCGATTTTGACAACCTCGTTGGCCGCCATGTTGAAGCCAATACCCATCATGGCAGCGATTATGCTGTTGTTAACCACATGCAGAGTTATTGACCACAATAGGCCATGGTTTATAGCCAGATAGGAAGCAAGCAGACCCATGCCAAACTTGTGCAATATGGCAATAATGAACATAACCACTCCTTCGCTAGGGTCATAATTGCCAATGTGTATGAGTGCGAAGAGTAGAGACGAGTATAGCATTAAAGCAAAGAGTCTCCGACTCTTATCATGCTCAAACGCCACCATGATTGCGATACCCGCACAAAGTGTGATTAATGCCAGCCACCAAGCCAAAGCTGCCGCCCAGAGGGTTATTAGTACTACAGAGACGAAACCTGTCCAACTCTTGCCGTTTCCCCATGAACGGAAGCACAGCTCTTCGATTATCGGACCTATGATACCTAAATAAATGATTATTGGCCAGATGCCGAAGTCATAGACAAGAGAATAAATGATGTCCATCATTTGATTATCAATGGACTCGCCTGATGGCTGGTTCATTGTGACGACAGCGTCAATAATGATAATTGCAAGGCAAACCACCATAATGCCAAGGCCCCACCAAAGAGCCCATCGGAAAAGTTTTGGTTTGCGGCTATCTGTCATATTGGAAGTAGTGTCTGTCATGTGTGATGCGAAAAGTGCTGTTTTAAGATTGCTTTTAAACAATCTATTAAGTGACTTATTTTTACTGATATTTTGGAGTTATACCCATATTAAAGAATATGAATGAGTAGATATCAACTATCTCATTAATGCTCTTGTCGAGAGGTTTGCCACTTCCGTGACCTGCATTGCTTTCGATGCGGATAAGGTGTGGCCGATTACCTATCTTGCTGTTTTGAAGAGTGGCGGCATATTTGAACGAGTGGGCAGGAACAACACGGTCGTCGTGGTCGGCGGTTGTTACAAGAATGGCTGGATAATCAACGCCGTTCTTGATTGAATGCAGTGGCGAGTATTTGAAAAGATACTCAAACATTTCTTTATTATCCTCGCTAGTGCCGTAGTCGACGGCCCAATAGCGACCAATGGTGAATTTATGGTAACGTAGCATATCCATAACCCCAACTTGTGGTATGGCAACAGCGAAAAGGTCGGGACGTTGGTTGACTACAGCACCAACAAGCAAGCCACCATTAGAACCGCCTTGAAGCGCAAGATATTTTGGCGAGGTGTACTTCTTGGAAATCAGAAATTCGGCAGCAGCTATACAGTCGTCGAAGACATTTTGCTTCTGCATCTTGATGCCAGCCTTGTGCCAGGTTTCACCATATTCACCGCCGCCACGCAGGCAAGCCACCGCAAGCACGCCTCCCTGCTCCATCCATGCTACACGAGCGACACTAAAGGTGGGTGTCAAAGAGACATTGAATCCTCCGTAACCATAGAGAAGGGTTGGGTTCTTGCCGTTGAGTTTTATACCCTTCTTATGGGTGATAAAAATGGGAATCTTTGTGCCATCTTTTGAGGCGTAGAATTCCAGTTCTGTTTCGTAATCGTCAGAGTTGAATTTTATTTTGCTTTGTTTGTAAAGAGTTGATTTGTTGTTTGCAACATCGTAATGGTAGATGGTTGCAGGGGTTGTATAAGAAGTGACGGTATAGAAGGTTTCTGTGTCGTCACAATCGCCGCTAAAACCGCTGATGGAACCAATCATGTCGTTGTCGAGGTCGGCGAGTTTTTTACCGTTCACGTCGAAGATGCGTACCACCGAGTGGGCATCCTTGGTGTAGCTGGCTATCAGACGGTGTCCGACATGGCTAACCCCAGAAAGCACTTCAGGTGATGCTGAAGGTATGAGGTCATGCCAATTATCTCTCGATGGATTATTGGTAGGAATAGTAATGACCTTGTATTCAGGTGTTTCGTTGTTGGTTATTACTACGAATTTGCCATCTATCTCATCGATGACACCATAGTCGTTATCGAAATTGTCGACCACTTTGACAAGTTTTGCCTTTGGGTCGTTGAGGTCTTTGAAATAAAGAGTGTTGCCCGACGTTGACTCGCTGCCATAAATGACAAGCCAACGTTTGTTTACCACTTCGGCAGAGAAACTAAGGTCGGGGTTTGATGGGTCTTGATAAGCGAGTTGGTCGGCTTTTTGGTCGGTGCCTACTTTATGATAGTATAGTTTGCCATTCTCGTTAACGCCAGATAGTTGGTTCTTGGGTTCAGGGAAGCGACTATAAAAGAAACCATCGTCTTTCCATGCAATACCAGAGAATTTCACCCACATGAGATGGTCGCTGAGCTCTTCACCTGTAACAATGTTCTTGACAAATATCTCTTGCCAGTCGCTGCCATTTCTTGAGATGGCGTAACCAAGATAGTTGCCATCTTCTGAGATATCTAATGTCGACAGAGCCACGGTGCCATCTTTCGATAGTTTGTTGGGGTCGAGCAGTTCAATAGCCTCTCCGTCAAGCGAATTCTTATAGTATAAAACACTTTGGTTCTGCAATCCGTCATTGTGGTAGAAGAAGTAGCGTTCGCCCTTTTTCCAAGGTGCAGATTCTTTTGGATAGTTGAAAATATCCATTAGATGTTTCTTCATCTGCTCACGGTATGGAATCTGTGCCAGATAATTGTTTGTCAACTCGTTCTGAGCCTTTACCCAATTGGCGGTTTCTTCTGAATAGTCGTCCTCCAACCATCGATAAGGATCAGCCACTTCTGTGCCGAAATAGTTGTCTACAGTATCGCAAACTTTGGTTTCGGGGTAGGATACTGGCTCGCTGTCAGGATGTCCGTTTTTACATGATGTAAGCATGGCTATTGTGCTTAAGATTAAAATACAAGTATAGTTTCTTTTCATGGCGTTTTTATTTATTTGACTTTTATTACTTGAAATGATGTTCCTTTCCTATTTATTAACATCTATTTTTTGACTCGAATAGTTCTTATTGTGTCAATCGTGAATATGATTAATCCAGTCCAAATCAGTGAAAAACATACAATATGAGCAGTTGTGAATGGTTCTTGGTATACAAATATGCCAATAAGGAACTGTCCGGTAGGGGAGACATATTGAAGAAATCCCAAAGCGGTAAGTGTGATGCGTTCTGCCGCTTTGCCATATAGCAGTAGGGGAATTGCAGTCACGGCACCTGCTAATAAAAGTAGTAGCCAAGTGAACCAGTCGAATGTATTTAGAGCTGAGTTGCCTTCAACAGCAATAAACGTTATATAGATTAGCGCTGCAGGCATCATCCATATTGTCTCAACGGTAAGTGCTGCTGTCGCGTTCAATCCCATCTTCTTCTTCAACAAGCCGTAAATTCCGAAGCTGAACGCTAGCGCTAATGAGATGAAAGGAAAGTGTCCATAGTCAATCGTGAAATATAGTACTCCCGCAAAAGCAAGAATAAGAGCAATTGTTTGAGCACGATTCAAGCGTTCGTGAAGAAAAACATAGCCAAGTAGCACATTTACAAGCGGATTGATGTAATACCCCAAACTACTTTGTAGTATATACCCATGATTGATTGCCCAGATATAAAGCCCCCAATTGAAAGTGATGAGTGTGCCGGTAACCAGCAGCATGAGGTACTGGCTTCTCTTTTTGATATGATTGCGAAGACGCAAATGTCGGATACCGATGAAGAGCGTCACCATGAAAACTCCTGACCATAGCATGCGATGTGCAAGAATCTCAATACTATCCACATGGTCAATCATCCGCCAATAGAGCGGAAAAAGCCCCCAAATGGTATAGCATAAAAGCCCGTATAATAGTCCTTTTTTATGGTCCGACATAAGATATGCAATTATCAATTGCCAATTTGTCTTTCGTTATTTCTCCTCCAAAGAAGTATGAGTATTAATCCTACTAGCATGCCCCCAAGGTGAGCGAAGTGTGCAATTCCGTCATTGGTGCCCATAACGCCGGTGATAAGTTCGATGACGGCATATCCAATAACAAACCATTTTGCTTTAATAGGCATAATGAAGTATAAATAAATACGTTCATTGGGAAACATCATACCGAATGCTAATAGAATACCATACACAGATCCTGATGCACCAACGGTAGGTATGCCTATGATGGCGTCGTTATAAACCTTCATTAGAGCATTAGTGGTCTCATAACCGAAGTCACCCACTTGTCCTCCACGCCATGCGTTAGTCACCTCTGTAACCCAATGAGGGTTCACTATACCTTCAAAATGAGTACTATAAATCTGCAAAAGAGCATCGGGTGAAGGATTGGCTGCATAAGCATTGATGGCTGCAAGAACTGGTGCTGACGATATGCCCACGAAAAGAGTGTGTACCACTCCAGCACCTATGCCACATAGTAGATAGTATATAAGGAATCTCTTTGTGCCCCAAAGGTTTTCGAGTATATATCCGAACATCCACAGCGCGAACATATTAAAGAAGATATGCTCTATGCTACCATGCATAAACATATAGGTGAGGTATTGCCAAGGACGGAAATTGTCGCTGCCAATGTAGTAGAGAGCCAGCCATCTATCGAGGTCAATATTGAGCGATGAACGAAATACCAAACTGGCAATGAATAAGATGACATTGATAATCATCAGATGCTTCACTCCTTGGGGAAGCATCTTGAAACCTTGAGGTGAATATTGTTGTGGCATTGTCGATTATTATTAATAGATAAGACCTTCGTTCATTTCATTTTTTCTGCGATTTCTTGTTCACCCATGATAAACATGGTTTTGCGACCTGATGGCGAGATGTTTGGCGCTTGACAACTGAAGAGGTCGGCAATAAGTTGTTGCATCTCTTCCGCTTTGAGTGCAGTTCCTTGTCTAACAGACAACTGTCGAGCCAAGCTCATGCATATACTTTTTTCTTTATCGTTAATCTTTTGCAACATATTACTTTTGTACTCATCGATTGTTTTCTCAAGAATGTCTTGCACTTTTTCGGAGTCGACTTCGTGTGGTGTTGCTGTTACCACGAAGGTGTTTTGTCCCAGAGGTTCGATCACGAAGCCTACTTTTCGTAGTTCTGGCAACATCTCGGTTAGCAATTCGCTGTCTGCAGCATTAAAGCGGCAATTGACAGGAAAGAGCAGTTGTTGTGCTGCCACTTGTCCAGAATTGCGCTGAGCAAGAATTCGTTCGTAGAGTATTCGTTCATGAGCCCTCTGTTGGTCGATGACTACGATGCCGGACTTCATGGTTGTTATGATGAATCTGTTTTGATAGTTGATGGGCGTTGCTGTAGATGAGCGTGTAATGCTGAAATCGTTGTTTTCTAGTATTGACCTTTGGGTTCCTGTTTGCTGATTATTGTTAATGATTAAAGGTTTGTCGTCGAAGAAATTATGGTATTCGTTATGGGCAGAAACACCTTCAGATCTACAATTCCTGGTTTCCGATTTCCGCTCTTCGTTGCCACTTCCTTTGAATGGGTTGAAATATGGGTTGAATGATACTTTAGGTTCAGACGGAATGTAATCCCTCGGGGCGGGAGTAAAGTCTATTTCTGTCGATGGGTTGAACTCTATCTCGGTGGCTAATGAGAACTGGCCAAGCGCCTTCTTTGTAGCAGCTCTTAGTATGGCGAAAATTGTTTGCTCGTCAATAAATCTCACTTCTGTCTTGGTAGGATGAATATTGACGTCAAGTCGTTCGGGATTTACTTCAAGTAAAACGAAATAAGCAGGGTAGGTCCTTTCTGGAATTAACTCGTTATAGGCTCGTTCAATCGCAGCAGAAAGACCAGGGTGCTTTATAAAACGTCCATTGACAAAAAGGTATTGCTCTCCGCGTGATCGTTTTACGAACTCCGACTTGCCTACATAACCATAAACCTTTACGGGTTCTGTTTCTTCCTCTATATGGTATAGCCTTTGGTTGTAGTTGTTCCCAAAAATACCTGCTATACGTTGAGCAAAGTTTCCTGGTTTGAGATCATAAAGCAGCTTTCCATTATTGTAAAAACTGAAAGCTGTTCTGTAGTTGGCAAGCGCCACTCGTCTGAATATTTCCTCAATATGTGACAGTTCTATGCTGTCTTTCTTTAGGAAATTACGTCTGGCGGGAATATTGTAAAAAAGGTTTTTGACGGAAATTGATGTGCCGCATGAACATGTGCATGGAGATTGGTCTTTGACGTCCGACCCTTCAATAATGACTTGTGTGCCAAGCTCATTGTCATGCAGTCGTGTTTTGAGTTCTACTTGTGCAACGGCAGCAATAGAAGCCAAAGCCTCGCCTCTAAACCCCATTGTTCGTATTGCAAAGAGGTCATCAGCTTTCTTGATTTTCGATGTGGCATGACGTTCGAAACAAAGTCTCGCATCTATATCGCTCATTCCACAGCCGTTGTCTATAACTTGTATAAGGGTGCGTCCGGCATCCTTAACAATAAGTTGTATCGAAGAGGCACCTGCGTCCATTGCGTTCTCCAATAGCTCTTTTACTGCGGATGCTGGCCTGTCGACTACCTCGCCAGCTGCTATCTGGTTGGCGACACTATCTGGAAGTATGTTTATTATATCCAAATCTATTTAATTGATAATAATATGTTTGAATTTGTTTTGCACAATCTTTACTCAATCTTTTAAAAGACTCTAATATGAGCATGTGTTTAGTATGTGTGTAGTTGGTTCTATCGGTTTGAAAGAATGAGTATTGGGTGGAGGGGAGTATATGGATTGGCTATTTCATTGTGTTTATTATTTTATGTTCTTTACTATGGTTTTTAATTTTCCACAGTTCATAAATAATGATAGAAAGAGTTGTGAGTATTTCGGCAAGAGGAATTGCAAGCCATAATCCTTTCTCATCAATTAAAATGGGCAGAATAACAAAAGCGGCTACCATAAAGACTATGCCGCGCAATAGAGTGAAAAAAGTTGCTGACATAGACGCTTCTACGCTTTGATAATAACCTATCATACAGATGTTGAAAGCCATAAAGATGAAATTGGTTGCCCAGTAGGGAAGACCAGATGCTGCTATTTCATAAACAGGCTCGCTGCTATTGATAAATAAACTTGTGATTAGAGGTGCAAAGAAAATGAATACCAATGTCATCACGGCTCCAATACCCACACTTATGCTTATTCCGAAAGCGAGAGTTTTTTGTACCCTTTGGATTTTCCCAGCACCATGATTATAACTTATGATGGGTTGAGCAGATTGGGCGACAGCATTATAAATCATATAGAAGAGTGGAAATAGATAACATGCTATACTAAAAGCAGATACACCATCTTTCCCCAAGTAATGCTTGAAGATAAGATTTCCAGCAACAATCATAACAGACACCGCCAATTCGCCCAGTAAACCCGAAAAACCCATACGTATCATATATCCAATATTGCGGATTGTTAGCATCATGCTCTTTCGGGTGCGTTTCAGCATGTATGGTTTAAGGGTTTTGGCAAAGAAGAACATATAGATTGCAACCATCACAACTGCAGCAAAACCACCGATATCTGTGGCCAGCGAAGCCCCTTTCAAACCCATCCCTAATGGGAAGATGAATAAATAGTCGAGAAATATGTTTATTATTGCTGGTATTATGTTGGCAATCATTGCATAACGTGGCGAGCCATCAAGTCGAATAACGAAAAGGCCAATGGTCTCGATTGTCATAAGCAAGCATGTGGGGATGAACCAGATATAGTACTCGTAGGCAGCGTCATAGAGTTCGCCTTGGGCACCGAGTAGTGTAAGCACTTCATTTGGAAATCCGTAACATACGATACCCATGACTATTGCTATAGTACATCCTGCCAGATAAGCTTGTGTGCTGTTTATTCTGGCTGCCTTTATATTGTTGTGTGAGAGATGTATTGCAGCTACTACACTGGCACCAATGCCGAACATCATAGCCAATCCGTTGATTAGCATCATGATTGGAGCTATCAGATTAACTGCCGCCAAGCCATGTGGCCCAATTCCATGCCCAACAAATATGCCGTCTGTGACTATGAAAGCCATATTGAACAGCATTCCCATCATGGTAGGGAAGAAGAAAGTTCGGAAAAGTTTCCTAATGTCGGCTTTACCGAAATCGATGCTGTCTCTATTATCTTTCATTTTCAATCTGTTGCACTTAAAATTGGTCTTAAAATCAGGTTGCAAAATTACGCAAAAAACCGATACGTTTTGTGACTGTTGAAAAGTATTTTTAAAATAATGATTTACAATAACGAAAAAAAAGTGTAATTTTGCATTTTTAATATTGAATGTTTTTTGGCGTAAATGTATGAATCTGTGCATCCTTTTTTCTCATTTACACGAGAACACTTTTAACCTTATAACATAAAAAACTCACGAATCTTTTAAAAACTTAAAAAAATGAATATCATCTTAGGTAAAATTGACTATAACAAACTTGACTCGTCGGTACTTTTCTTATATGGCAATGAGGTTGCCTCACGTTCTTTGCCTCTCAAGAAGGATGAGTTGGCTTATCTTGATTCAAAACGTAAAGACGATTTATCGTCTCTGGTTGTCTTCAATCGTTTGCCACACAAAATATATGTTCAAAACTTCGATAGCGAGTTGCCTGCAAACGAAAGCCTTGAAAAACTGCGAAATGCTGCTGCAAAACTCCAGCTTTCTTTGGTTGCCGAGAAGGTAACCAAGCTTTATGTTACCGGCGAAGGTGTTATTCCTGAAGAAGTTGTAGCCTTCTTGGAAGGCCTTCACATGGCCAACTATCGCTTCGATAAGTACAAGACTGATAAAGAGACTCTCTTGACTGATGTTGTTCTGGAACAACATATTGTAGAACAAGATGCACTTGATGAGAACCTTCGACTTTGGTGTCGAATAGACACCTTGCGTGACTGGGTGAACGAACCGGTAATGTATCTTAATGCACCAAAGTTCGCAGACATTATTAAGTTAGAAGCTGAGCACCTTGGCAATGTAAAGTGTACGGTAATGGGTCAGAAAAAACTGGAGTCTCTCAAGATGGGTGGTCTTTTGGCTGTCAATAGAGGAAGCGATGACGAAGCTCGTTTTGTCGTCCTTGAGTATAAACCAGAAAACCGTATCAATGATAAGCCTATTGCTCTTGTCGGCAAAGGTATCATGTATGATACTGGTGGCTTGAATATTAAGACAGGCAACTACATGGTTGAAATGAAGTCTGATATGGCAGGCGCGGCAACTATGGCTTCAGCACTCTTTGCCGCTGCCGAGAATCAACTCCCTATCTATCTTATGGCCTTCCTTCCCATGACCGATAACCGTCCCGGAAAGAACGCTTATGCTCCCGATGACATCCTTCGTATGTATGATGGCACCACGGTCGAGATTACCAATACCGACGCCGAAGGTCGACTAATACTTGCCGACGCCATTGCTTATGCTGACAAGCAGGATCCCGAACTTATTATTGATGCTGCAACCCTTACAGGGGCCGCTGTGCGTGCACTCGGGACTTCAGTTATTGCTGCCATGCAACAGGATGCAGACAAACCATTCAACCTGTTAAACATCGTTGGAAACCAAGTGTATGAACGTCTTGCTTCGCTGCCTTTCTGGAAGGAATACGATGAGTTACTAAAGTCGGATATTGCGGATATTATTAATTGCAATATTCATGCTAATGCAGGAACCATTACTGCAGGCAGGTTCTTGGCACATTTCGCTCATCATCCATACATCCATCTCGATATTGCAGGTGTTGCTTACTATAGCAAACGCGAACGTTTCTATGGCATTGGAGCCTCCTCGTTTGGTCTTCGCCTTCTCTATGCATTCTTTCAGACTTACGAAGCATGCAAGAAATAATAAAAAGGATTGTTAATAAAGAATGAAAGCACTCCTTTTGTACCAATTATTACCAATTAACCGAAAACAATTTCATTAATAATGACCGACTTAAAAAAAATCAAAGTAGCTATCACTCATGGCGATATCAACGGCATTGGTTACGAGGTGGTTCTCAAGACCTTTTCCGATGCCCGTATGTTTGACCATTGTACACCAATCCTTTATGGCTCTACCAAAGTTGCCTCTTATCATAAGAAACTTCTCCCACAGCTGCAACAAGAGTTCGTCTTCACAGGAATACAGGATGCTTCTGCTGCTCAAGACAAGAAATTCAATGTGGTCAACTTGACTCAAGATGAAATAAAGATTGAGATTGGTAAGTCGACTGAAACGGCAGGTTTGATGAGCCGAATGGCACTTGATCGCGCTTGCGAAGATTTGAAGAACGGACTTGTCGATGTCCTCGTTACTGCCCCAATCAACAAAAAAAACATCCAGTCGGAAGATTTTGATTTCCCGGGTCACACCGAGTACCTTTCAAGCAAGTTTGGAGGCAAATCACTCATGATGATGGTTTGCGATAGAATTAGAATAGGAATCGTCACTAATCATCTCTCTCTTCGTCAAGTGCCTGATGCCATTACTAAAGAACTCCTGATTGAGAAGATTCAGCTGATGCATAACTCTTTGAAGCGTGACTTTGGTATTCCAATGCCAAAGATTGCCGTTCTCGCTATCGACCCTCATGCAGGCGACAATGGTGTTATCGGAGACCAGGATATGAATGTTGTCAAACCTGCTATTGAAGAGTCATTTGACAATGGAATTCTTGCTTATGGTCCTTACCCTTCGGATGGTTTCTTCGGAAGTAGTGAGTTTAACAAGTATGACGGTGTTTTAGCTCTTTACCACGATCAGGGTCTTATACCTTTCAAACTCATGTCTTTCACAGAAGGTGTCAACTATACTGCTGGTCTTGATGTCATCCGCACTTCGCCAGCTCACGGAACCGCATACGACATAGCCGGCAAGGGTAAAGCAAGTGAACAGTCTTTCCGTCATGCAGTAAATCTAGCTTGTGATATTCTGCGTCACCGTCATGAGTACGACCTCCTTACTGCAGATCCGCTGAAATAGTAGATAGTTTTTGTACCTGGTGTTAAGTTGCTACTTGTCACGGTGTTGATGAGTTGATTGAAGCTTAATATCCCAAATTGGAATCGTATGAAGAAACTGATGTTGCTCGATGGTATGGCGATGGTTTACCGTGCCTATTACGCGCTCAATCATAATCCCAGAATGAATAGCCGAGGAATGAACACCTCTGCTACTTTGGGTTTTACTATGACCCTATATGATTTGTTGAAGTCGCAGCACCCATCTCATTGTGCTGTGGCTTTTGACCTCTCTGAGCCTACTTTCCGTCATGAGCAGTACGAACAGTATAAGGCAAATAGAGACAAAATGCCAGAGGACATTGCTTCTGCTTTGCCTTTTATCCACAGAGTGATAGCAGGTTTCAATATTCCAATTATTACCAAGGCTGGCTATGAGGCTGATGATGTCATTGGCACACTTGCTTTTCAAGCCGAAAAGGCAGGATTTGACGAGGTGCTGATGGTTACTCCCGACAAGGACTTCGCTCAGCTTGTCACCAACCACATTCACCTATACCGTTTCGGTCGCATGGGAAAACCTGATAGCGTTTATCTGCCAAAAGATGTTTGTGAGGCATTTAGCGTTGAACGGCCAGAACAAGTGGCTGATATCTTGGGTCTTTGGGGCGATGCTATCGATAATATCCCAGGTATTCCTGGCGTTGGAGAAAAGAAGGCAAAACAGCTTGTTTCTCAGTTTGGTAGTGTTGAAATTATGGTCGAGCATGCTGATGAAATTAAGAACGAAAAATTGCGCAATCTTGTAAAGGAATACTCTCAGCAAGCAATTCTCTCAAAAGAACTTGCAACAATCTGCAGGTCTGTTCCGATTGATTTCAACGAAGAGGCTCTTCTGATTCAGAGTCCTGACTATGATGAGTTAGCTGCATTGTTCGAAGAATTGGAGTTCCGAACATTTGCAAAGAAGATGTATACCGACCTTACGGTAACAGACCCGGACTTGGCTATGAAGTTGAATTTGAGAGTGAAAACTCCCAAGGGCAATTTCTCGCCTGAAAAGGTCATAGCTGAGCGTAAACGCGAACGTTCTAAATCTGAAGATCCATTGCAGGTTTCGCTCTTTGACCAACCTGTTGAACCTCCCGTGGCGCCTACGGATGAGCTATCCACCGCTAAAGAAGAAAACCACAAAATAGCAACTATAGATATACTTGCTAATTTGCAGGATCGTGATTTCTCTATTTTCCTGAATCAAGATACAAAAACTCATGACATCAAAGGGATAGCCTTCGCTACAAGCACCTCTGAGGCTACGTATCTGCCATTTGACGATAACGACTATTTTTCTTTTGTTCAGGGTGCAATTGAAAACGAAAATACTCTGAAGATTTGTTTTGACCTTAAGCAACTGAAGCACACCTTTAAGAAAAAGGGAATACAGATAAAAGGAAGAGTTTTCGATGTTCAGCTGGCTCATTATCTTATTGATCCCGAGGCACGCCATTATTTCGACTTCATCGTTTCTAGTGTTCTTTCACAGCAGCTTGACGAGAACGACCCTGACTATGCTTATCATGCTGCTGAATGTTTACTCCGTATGTATGAGCCTATGCGTCAAAAACTGATTGACAACGATATGCTGGCTCTCTACAAAGAGGTTGAGATTCCTTTGGTCGATGTGCTTGTCGATATGGAACGTGAAGGTGTCCGCATTGATGTTGAGGCTCTCCGCAACTATTCTGAACAACTATCCCAAGAACGATCTGATATAGAAAATAAGATATACGAACTTGCAGGACACCAGTTCAATATCAGTTCTCCAAGGCAGCTGGGAGAGGTGCTGTATGATGAACTAAAGGTTACCGATAAACCTCCTCGTACAGCAACCAAGCAGTATAGTACAGCAGAAGATGTGCTTTTGAAGTTTCGCGACAAGCATCCTATTATTGAATTGATATTAGAATATAGGTCTGTAACAAAATTGGTTTCTACCTATTTAGATACTTTTCCAAAACTAATTAATCCAGCAACCGGTCGCCTTCATACCATTTACAATCAGACAGTCACAGCCACAGGAAGACTTAGTTCATCTAACCCAAATCTTCAGAATATTCCTATTCGTACCGAACGAGGCAAGGAGATTCGCCGTGCCTTTGTGGCTCGCGATTCGGAGCATAGCATACTTGCGGCTGACTATTCTCAGATTGAGTTGAGAATCATAGCTTCTCTTTCACATGATGAACACATGATTGCTGCTTTCGCTAACCATTACGATATACATGCGGCAACGGCTGCAAAGATTTATCATGTTCCGATTGAAGAAGTAACAAAAGACCAACGACGCAATGCCAAGTCGGTGAACTTTGGGATTGTGTATGGTATTAGTGCGTTTGGCCTTTCCGAACAATTAGGTATTAGCCGAAAGGAATCTGCTGCTCTTATTGAGGAGTATTTTCAGCAGTATCCTGCTATAAAACAATACATTGATGCTAATATTGAATTTGCTCGCGAGAACGGATATGCTCAAACTCTTTTGGGACGCCGACGTTACCTCTATGACATAAACAGTCGCAACAATGCCCAACGTCAGTATGCTGAACGTAATGCAGTCAACATGCCGATTCAAGGTACTTCGGCTGATATGATTAAGATTGCAATGATACGCATCTGGCAACGCTTCAATGAATTAGGTTTGTTGTCTAAAATGATACTACAAGTACATGACGAATTGGTTTTCGATGTATATAATCCTGAAATTGAGCAAGTGAAAGCTATCGTCAGCGAAGAAATGGAACATGCATTGCCCCTTTCAATCCCCATTGAGGTCGGTATCGATATTGGTGAAAACTGGCTCGAAGCTCATTAGTATATGCAAAACGTTGAGAAAATAATACTTGGTATTGACCCGGGAACACAAATCTTGGGTTATAGCCTCATCGAAGTCGTTGAGGATAAGCCTCGTGTTATGGTTCTTGACGTATTGTACCTTAAGAAGATATCTGATTTCAACCTACGTATTCGCAAGATTTTTGATTCTACTTTAAGGCTTATTGACACATTCCATCCTGACCATCTGGCAATCGAAGCACCTTTCTTCGGTAAAAACGTTCAGTCGATGCTGAAATTGGGTCGTGCCCAGGGTGTCGCTATTGCTGCAGCTATGAGTAGAGATCTTTCGTTTTCAGAATATGAGCCGGCCACTATAAAACAAATAGTTACAGGCAATGGAACGGCAAGTAAGGAACAGGTTGCAATGATGCTTCGCTCGATTCTTCAGTTTCCTGATGAGCCTCGCTATTTCGATGCTACTGATGCTTTGGCTGTTGCTTACACATGCTTTATGGAAAGATGGAATCCATTAGCCGATATCCGTCAACAGTTGAATGTAAAGAAGAAAAGGCAGACAAAATCCCGTCGCCAATCTTGGACTGACTTTGTGCAACAAAACCCTGAACAAGTGCAGTCATAAAAAAACTACAAGTATAAACAACTGCAAGTATCAACAAGTTAATAATAGAACAGTTAGTTGTAAAAAAGAATTGAAAAATATCAACACCATAATTTATTTTGATTAACCAATAAACAAACGCAAAAACCTTAAAACTTAATATAATGGCTACAAAAACTGGAGAAGGATTCAGTAGCTCGTTCGGAGCTATTATGGCAGCAGCAGGATCTGCTGTCGGATTGGGAAATATATGGCGTTTCCCTTACATCTGTGGTAAATATGGTGGTGGGGCATTCTTGCTTGTCTATGTCTTTTTCGTGCTTTTCATCGGTATGGTACTATTGATGAGTGAGTTTGTTATCGGACGTCGCACAGGAGAGGACCCCATGAAGGCATATCCTAAGATAAAACCTGAACGACCGGCATGGAAGTTTGTCGGTTTGGCAGGTCTTTTCACTTGTTTTCTTATCCTTGCTGTCTATCTTGTCATCTCGGGTTGGACACTCAATTACTTCTGGGAATCGTTGACGGGTACATTGGCTGGAATTGCCGACTCTGATTTTGGCACTCATTTCAATCAATTTGCATCGTCGGCAATAAGACCCTCAATATTCATTGCTGTTTTTCTGCTGTTGACGGCAATAGTCATAGTGGGTGGTGTAGAAAAGGGAATTGAGCGTGTTTCTAAATTGCTGATGCCCATACTTGTTGTACTCCTTGCAGTTATGTGCGTGCGTTCACTAACGCTTGAAGGTGCTTCTGCTGGATTGTCTTATCTTTTCAAGCCCGATTTCAGCAAGCTCACAGGCGAAGGTGTTCTCGCTGCATTAGGGCAGGCACTATTCTCTTTGTCTGTAGGTATGGGCGTGATGATTGTATATGGCTCTTATCTGCCTAAGGATGACAATATTCTGAAGACTTCTTTGTGGATAACTGTCTGCGATTTTGCAATAGCTATTCTTGCCGGCATTGCAGTATTTCCTGCTGTATTTGCCTGTGGTCAGGAGCCAACAGGAGGTCCTGGACTTGTATATCAAGTTCTTCCTGTGGTATTTAACTCTATGGGTGGTGTCGGTCGCATCTTCTCTACCACATTCTTCTTGCTTTTGTCGCTGGCGGCATTGACATCTGCCATCTCACTGCTTGAGGCACTTACACAATGGCTATCGGGCGATAAACTTGGTCGTACTGGTTCTGCTGTAATTATGTCTTTGATTGTTATCTTTTTGGCTATCGCTGCTTCCTTCTCTTTCGGTGATGGCATTTTGAGTGGAGTTACTGTTGCTGGTATGCCTCTGTTTGACTTTCTCGACAAGTTGACGGGTACCTTGCTACCGCCAATATGTGCTTTGTTGACAATCTTCTTCTTCGGTTGGGTGATGAAGAAAGATGATATCATTGACGAGCTTTCAAACCATGGTGTTATTAAGATTGGTTATTTCAAGGTGTTTTATTATTTCCTTGTTCGCTTTTTGGCACCCGCTGCTCTCCTTATTGTGCTTATAAGTGGCATAATTGGACAATAACAATTGAGTGATTTGAATTCCACAAAGCTTGTCGATAGAAGTCACCAAGTCTTTTTTAATATGCGAAAACACAAGTTTATACTTTTATCAGTTGTTGCATTGTTGCTATTGTCATCTTGCGGACATATAGTGGTCAAGAAAACCATCGACCCTAAGGTGGTGAATTTTGAAGCCATTTATGATGCTGATTTTGACGGAGTCCTTTACCCATCAATGATGCTGGCACTGGCAAATAGTGACGAGGGATTAGAGCGCCCTTTGTTTCAGATTAGTGTAACGGCACCTACAAATAATGCGGTGCTTCGAATCGTAACCGACTCAACAATGCTTAACTATGTGAGTATTACGCAGGAAACATTGCCTCGCCGCGGCGAAAGGTATACATTCGAGCCAGTCATCAGATGGAAGTATGAAACCTTGTACAAACTCCGTCAGCAGGGTAATTTGGTGCTTACTTTCACGTGCTATATCAATGATGAAGAGGTAGATGTGAAAAATATTAAGCTTAATTTCCGGCCTGTCAACGAATGCCTGATGTCGTTGGTGGGCAGTGATGGAAAGTATCACGATTATCGTTGGCTTTTTGCAGCATATGTCAATGAGGATCATCCTAAGATTGATGGTATGCTAAGTGAGATTTTGTCTCAAGGTATCGTTACGAAATTTGATGGCTCTCGTACAGAGAAAAAGGTGGATAGTCAGATGCGTGCCATCTGGTTTTTTGCTCTTAATCGTGGATTGGCATACTCTTCTATTTCGTGTACCTCGAATGGTTCTCGCAAATCCAACTCCCAGTATATAAGGTTCTTCGATGATGTCTACACCAATCGTCAAGCCAACTGCATAGATGCTTGTGTCTTCTTCTCGTCTATTATGCGTAAAGTGGGTATGTATCCCATAATCATTGTTGAGCCATGCCACGCATACCTCGGATACTATTCTGACAAGAGCAAAAAGAAAATTTCTTTGTTGGAGACAACAATTACTGGATGGGTGAACTTGCCCGAGCTTGACGACCACTACGACGAGGCTACCGGTCATCTGGAGGAACGCTATTATCAGAAAATATCCAAATACTTGTCAGATAAGGAGAAAAAGAAATATGAGGCGGGAGAGATGAAATTGATGGATATCAAGAAGGCGGTGTCGAACAACCTATTCGACCGTGCTAGCGAATATCAAAAGGAGAATTTCAAAAACAACAAAGATTACTACAACGATACACTTCAGCCAACCTACCGTATGCTCGACATCGAGGAAATGAGACAACATGTATCACCGATACCTGCTGCTGAATAGGCTGTTGGATTGATACTAATGTGTGTTTTTATTTGTTGGAATCGATTGTTGTAGAACATGATTTGTTAGAATCGAAAATTGTCAAACGTTTGTATTAATCTTTATTCAATTGTACCTTGCGTTACGTAATTCATCTTGCATATAATGGAGCCAACTATTGCGGGTGGCAGACACAACCGGAATTGCCGACTGTGCAATTGACCTTGGAGCAGGCACTGAGCACGCTTTTGCGCACTCCCATAGCCATTGTTGGTTGTGGCCGTACCGACACGGGAGTTCACGCTTCTGATTTCTATGCCCATTTCGATGTGAAAACCGGTGAAGAGGATAGTGGGTTGAGTGCTGATAACTTGTCTGAAAAAGTAATGCCTTTGGATACTAAGAATCTTGTATTCAAACTCAATAGTTACTTGCCGCCTGATATTGCAATATTTGATATTTTCAGAGTGGCAGACAACTTCCATGCTCGTTTCTCTGCGTTGTCGCGTACTTATCAATACCACGTCTCGGATGCACGACTGCCGTTTGCGCAAGGTCTTTACAGTCGCATCTATTTCAATCCCGATATAGACAAAATGAACGAGGCTTCCAAGGTGCTGATGGAATATGACGATTTTACTAGTTTTGCCAAACTTCATACCGACAATAAGACAAATATTTGTCATCTTAGCGAGGCGCATTGGGATAGAGTGGGAGAGGAGATAGTTTTTACGATAAAGTCTAACCGCTTTTTGCGCAATATGGTACGTTCGGTTACTGGTACTCTGCTTGATGTGGGAAGGGGCAAGCTTAGCATCGAGGGACTTCGTGCCATTGTAGAGAAAAAGAACCGATGTGCAGCGGGTGTCAGCATGCCAGCTCAAGGTCTTTTTTTGACTAAAGTTGAATACGATTGGAGTGAACTATCAATAAATCAAAGTATCAATACATCAACACATCAATGAAATATACCGAAGTAAAGATAACTCTTTCAAAACTGAATCCTTATCGCGACTTGCTAATATATAGCTTGGGTGACGAGGGACCTTACGATAGTTTTGTCGAGACTCCTGACGGACTCAAGGCTTATGTCCCAACTGAACAGTTTGACATGGATTGGCTTAAATCCCAAATCGAAGAACTTCAGCAATCGTCCTCTTTCAGTTATCAATTGTCTGTTGAGGATTTGCCAGACAAAGATTATAACGAAGAGTGGGAACGCCAGCACCAAGCTGTCCTTGTTGAGGGCTTTTGCTGGGTTAGGGCTCCATTCCATCCGCATCGCGATGATGTGAAATATGAAATCGAGATTGAACCGAAGATGTCGTTCGGCACGGCTCATCACGCCACCACATACTTGATGCTTTCTCTTCTCGAGCAGGAGGAACTAGAGGGCAGGCGAGTGCTTGATATGGGTAGTGGAACAGGTGTCTTGGCAATCCTCGCAGCAAAGAAAGGTGCGTCATACGTCGAGGCTATCGATGTGGACGAATGGGCATTCCGCAACGCCCAGGAGAATTTTGAAAGGAACCATGTTGTGGTTACCCCTCTGCTTGGCGACGCCTCGTTGCTTACTGAGGACAAGCATTTTGATGTCATCCTCGCCAACATCAACCGTAACATTTTGATGCGCGACATGCACTCTTACGTTTCGGTTCTTAACCCTGGCGGAACGCTATTCCTCAGTGGATTCTACGAGCATGATGTTGATTCTCTGCTCGGTGTGGCTGAAGGATTGGGACTCCGTCCGGTCTTGCAGAAGTGCCGTAACGAGTGGACGGCAATCAAATTGAAGAAAATCAATTAATCATTGGAGCATGAATGCTCCGATTACAAAGAAAACGTATAACTTTAAACCCTTATTATTATGGACTTATCAGGAAGAAGAAGAAGCACTAATGTGGATGACCGTCGCGGCAAGAGTGGCGGTAAGATCGCCGGTCTTGGTATCGGCGGAGCCATCATTGTGGCATTGATAACCTTATTGACCGGTCGTGGCGACATCTCGGAAGTGGCACAGCAGCTTACTGGCCAGCAAGGCCAACAAACTGAGTATGTGCCTTCAGAGCAGGAGGAGCAGCTGCGCGAATTTGCTGAACAGATTCTTGCTAGCACTGAGGATGTTTGGACGGCAGAGTTCAAACGCATGGGAAAGAAATATGAACCTCCCACGCTGGTGCTATTTCATGGTAGCGTGCAGAGCGGTTGTGGCGGGGCCAGTGCATCGTCGGGTCCTTTCTATTGTTCGGCCGACCGCTGTGTCTACCTTGACCTCGATTTCTTCAACGAGATGCCAAAGTCGTTGGGAGCTGGCGGCGACTTTGCCTACGCATACGTCATAGCTCATGAGGTGGGACATCATGTGGAGAACTTGCTCGGTATCCTTGAACCTGCCCATCGCGATATGGCGCAGAGCAACGAGACGAAAAAGAACCAGATTAGTGTCCGTGTCGAACTTCTTGCCGATTTCTATGCAGGTGTTTGGGGCTATTATGAGAACAAAATGTTCGGTTCGCTTGAGGATGGTGACCTTGAGGAGGCTATCAATGCTGCACAGAAGATTGGCGATGACTATCTGCAGAAGAATGCCCGTGGCTATGCTTCTCCCGAATCATTCACCCACGGCACTTCGGCTCAGCGTATGCGCTGGCTTAAGAAAGGTCTTACCACAGGCGATATGTCAAAGGGCGAAACATTCTCTGTTCCCTATAATGCTCTGTAATCGGCTGGACAGAAGTAAAATATAGTCAGACAAGAACCTTCATGCAGGTTTGTGATAAAAAGAAAGGGGGCTGCGGATGCAGCCCCCTTTTGACGTATTATTGCATTACTAGCTCGGTTATGTTATAACCTTTCTTAGTAATCAAGTTAAGACCTTTCTTAATAATAAAGGTTGAACCTTTCTTAGTAATCAGGGTCCAACCTTTTTTAATAATAAAGGTCCAACCTTTCTTAATAAACAAGGTTGAACCTTAATTAGTAATCAAGTTACTTCGTGATGCGCATTTTGTAGAATGAGCGGTAAACGAAGACGAGAGCGATAAGAATGAAGACTACGCCAACCCAAGGAGCAACAGCTTTAAACTTGTCGGCAATGGCAATTTCCATTGCGAGAACACCGAACAGCGTGGTGAACTTGATAATGGGGTTGAGAGCCACCGAACTGGTGTCTTTGAATGGGTCGCCAACGGTGTCGCCTACGACGCTGGCATCGTGGAGTGGTGTGCCTTTTGCCTTCATGTCGACCTCGACAACCTTCTTGGCATTGTCCCAAGCGCCACCGGCATTAGCCATATAGACGGCCTGGAAGAGACCGAAGACGGCAATGGAGATGAGGTAGCTGACAAAGAGACATACGGCGTTTTCGCCACCAATACTGCCGGGCGAGCTTATGCAGGCGAGTCCAAGTGCGAAGCAGAAGATGGCGATGAAGATATTGATCATGCCCTTTTGAGCATAGTTGGTGCAAATCTTGACAACCTCTTGGCTCTTCTCAGTATCAGCCTTCTTGGGAGCGTTGGGGTCGAGCTTGATGTTGTTTTTGATGAACTCGACAGCACGGTTGGCACCAGTAGTGACAGCCTGCATGGAAGCACCCGTGAACCAGAAGATGACGCAGCCACCGAGGATGAATCCGAGAATGCTGTAGGGATTGAGCAGGTTGAGGATGCTGGCAGGTTCGATGCCGAGAGCTTTCTGAATCATGAGAATGAGTGAGAAAATCATCGTGGTAGCACCCACAACAGCAGTACCGATGAGAACGGGTTTGGCAGTGGCCTTGAAGGTGTTGCCAGCGCCATCGTTAGCTTCAAGATAGTATTTTGCTTTCTCGAAGTCGGGTTTGAAACCAAACTCGCTTTCAACCTCCTTGGTGGTCTTCTCGATGTCGTCCTCTATGAGGGAGAGCTCATAGACCGATTGTGCGTTGTCGGTAACAGGACCATAGCTGTCGACAGCAATTGTCACAGGACCCATGCCCAGCATACCGAAGGCTACAAGACCGAAGGCAAAGATGGTGAAGAAGGGTCCGAAGACGGGCTCGATGCCAAAACCGGTGGCGGCCATGTAGGCGATGAGCATCAGCACGAAAAAGACGATGCCCGTCCAAAAAGCACCCATGTTACCAGCAACAATGCCGCTGAGGATGTTGAGCGAAGCACCACCTTGCTCTGAAGCCTTTACGACTTCACCAACATGTTTGGAAGTAGGTGATGTGAAAATCTTTGTGAACTCAGGAATGAGAGCAGCGCCGAGTGTACCACAGCTAATGATGATAGAGAGGGCTAACCAAAGGTTATTCATGGAGTATGCTGCATCATTGTACATGACCTCTTTGACATCTCCAAGAATGAAGAAACTGGCAAGGAAAGTGCCACAGATGGAAAGGATTGAAGTAATCCAAACAAGGGATGTCAGAGGTTTCTCGAAGTCAAGGTCGTCAGACTTGCTGTATTTTGCTTTAGCTATAGCGCCGTTGATATAGTAGGCGAGGACAGAGGCAATAATGCCGAGAATACGCATGGCAAAGATCCAAACGAGGAGCTTTGTCTGAAGGTTGGGATCGGGAACAGCAAGGAGGATAAAGCTGACAAGAGCGACACCAGTGACGCCGTAGGTCTCGAAACCGTCGGCGGTGGGTCCGATGCTGTCGCCAGCATTGTCGCCGGTGCAGTCAGCAATGACGCCAGGATTGCGTGGGTCATCCTCACCAATCTTGAAGACAACTTTCATGAGGTCGCTTCCGATGTCGGCAATCTTAGTGAAAATACCACCAGCGATACGGAGGGCAGAAGCACCGAGACTCTCGCCAATGGCGAAACCCATAAAGCAGCTACCTGCAAGATCTTCAGGCATGCAGAGAAGTATGACGAGCATAAGAACCAGCTCGACACAAATCAGCACAATGCCGATGCTCATACCAGCACGCAGGGGAATATTGAGCAGGTCGAGGGGACGGCGACGGAGCGAGGCAAATGCCATACGTGCGTTGGCAAGGGTGTTCATGCGGACACCAAACCAAGCAACTCCGTAGCTGCCGAGGATGCCTATAATGGTCCAAGCAAGGACAAGAAGGACTCCACCAAGCTTCATGTCGCTAAGCACACCGAAATAGAGCGCGATGGCGGCACCAATAAAAAGGAAAAGAATGATGAGGAATTTGCCTTGCTGCTTAAGGTATGTTGAGCAGGTCTTGAAGATGACGTTGCCAATCTCGAGCATGGATTTGTGGGCTTTGAGATTGCGTACTTTGCTGAACTGCCAGAAACCGAAAAGAAGACCGAGAGCAACGATTAGAAATCCCCAATAGAGGATATTTGTGTCTGAACTTTCTTTAAAGCCTTGCGGCATCATCAAGTCGGCTTCACTAGCGAACGTGAGTGCTGGAAGCACCAAAGCCGACAGTAGTGGAAGTAATTTCTTCATGATTGTTATGTTTATGTTAATAATTATTGAACCAATATTAGAATGTCGTTTTCTTGACCCTTGACGACACCGGCTTTGATCTCGAAAACCTTCTCCTCTTGACCATCGGTTTGCAAACGGATGCTACCGGCAGCAAGGCTTGAAATGATGGGTGCGTGGTTTTCTAGAATCTCAAATAATCCTCCTGTGCCAGGCAACTGGATAAGAGTTGCTGGACCTTCGTATAGGATGGTGTCGGGTTTGATGATTTTGACTTGCATGGTTTGAATTTTATTGTTTAAGGTTTAAAGTTTAAGGTTTAGGAAATTAGTCATCGGCCTGGTTGCTTTGGCTACGTAAACCGTAAAACCTTTACCATAAACTATTTTGTTTCGGCAAGAATTTTTTCGCCCTTCTCGATGGCCTCTTCGATGGTGCCGACAAGGAGGAATGCCTGCTCTGGAAGATAATCGACATCACCGTTGAGAATCATGTTGAAACCTTTTATGGTATCGTCGATATTCACGAAACGGCCCTGAAGTCCGGTGAAGGCTTCTGCGACAAAGAAAGGCTGTGAGAGGAAGCGCTGAACACGGCGGGCACGGCTTACAACCAGTTTGTCTGCTTCGCCAAGTTCCTCCATACCAAGGATTGCGATGATGTCCTGAAGCTCATTGTAGCGCTGTAGTATCTGCTTGACTTTCTGGGCGGTATTATAATGCTCTTCGCCTACTACATCGGGAGCAAGAATTCTCGAGGTGGAGTCGAGTGGGTCGACAGCGGGATAGATGCCAAGCTCAGCAATCTTGCGGCTGAGGACGGTTTGAGCATCGAGGTGGGCAAAGGTGGTTGCAGGAGCAGGGTCGGTAAGGTCGTCTGCAGGGACATAGACGGCTTGCACAGAGGTAATTGAGCCTCGCTTGGTGGAGGTGATGCGTTCCTGCATCATACCCATCTCGGTGGCAAGTGTCGGCTGATAACCTACGGCTGACGGCATACGTCCGAGAAGTGCAGACACCTCTGAACCAGCTTGTGTGAAACGGAAGATGTTGTCGATAAAAAGGAGAATGTCGCGACCGCCTGTCTTCTCGTCGCCGTCG
>CADBOG010000074.1 GCA_902796265.1 uncultured Bacteroidota bacterium | reverse complement strand
TAGCCATACAGTAGCCATACAGTAGCCATACAGTTTAGCTTGGGATATACTTGGCTACTACTTGGGATATACTTGGCTACTACTTGGGATATACTTGGCTACTACTTGGGATATGCTTGGCTACTACTTGTGTGATTTGCTGATTTGGGTTGTCATGTTTGTGACAAACTAAACTTTTTCACTGTCTGTCTACAATATTATATGCGGCAATGCGTTAAACAAGTAATTGCAGACTTAAGTTGATTATAGAGGCTGCCTAAATTATGTTGCTGATAAAGAGTTGAATATTACATTTTTCTGTATGACTAATAAAAGATTATTGTTTATAGCCATATCGCTGATGCTCTTTGCTTTGAGCAGTTGTACTGCCGATTATTACTATGCAGGCAGCTACCTCAACAAGTTTGAACGTGGCAAAGACGATGCTACCGAACGCATATATGTTTCTTTGCCAAGAGAGGTCTATCATACAAATAGCTCGCTCAACGATATCCCCGGTTTCATGCTAATGTCAGAGTATGAGCAGGACTCGGTGATTGCCAGCAAGACAGCCATACTTGACAAGGTCAATGATGACATCTTCCTCTCGCAGTTCACATCCTATTTCCTCTATACCCTCAGCCAGTTCTGCGTCCCTATCATTTTGGTGCAGGACCCGTCTGAACTGCCCAAAGCCGATGACCAGCATCTTGTGGTCGACCTGGCCCAGATTGAGATTGAAGAACTGCTTGAACCTCAGCGTGCCGACTTCTCTACCCGTAAGGGTTACTACTATTTCTACGACTATGACCTTCGCCACCTTGCCGTCAACCTTTGGCTCCGTTTCGATGCTTCCGACTCAGCTGACGTCTACTTCCTCGGCAATGGCGTCGACGAGACATTCCATGGTACAGTGGTTTCACTCGACGAGGGTCAGGCTAAGATGAAGACTCAATTTGAGCGTATCAATGTCAATGATGCTTACCGCTTGGCTCGCGAGTTGGGTACCCATTGTGCAACACTCTATGTCGAACGCCTTGTCACAGAGCATGTTCGCCGTGTGAAAGGCACTAACGATTGGTATTTTATATATAATCCTGCCGGCAACTACTTCGACGACATGATTTTGTATGAAAAGGGCATCAAAGAATCTTTCATACCCGTAAAGTAAGGTTGAAACTATTTGGGTTAAACCGTTTTGGTTTGAATGCCTATTTGTAGGCTGCCTATATTACAAACTTGATTTCTTTCAGGTCGCAGACAATCTCGGTTGCCTCTTCTGTCGTCAGATGTAGGTGACCTAAGTGGTCGACATCGGTAATGGTGGCTGTGATTTCCGATTCCTTATAGTGATAGGTATGTGGCTCTCCAAGGCGGAAGAGGCGGCTCATGTAGATGGGTTTGATGCTTTCGGGATCGGACTTCATCTGTTCATACCTTGTTTTTATGCAACAAAGAAGGTAATCAAGAATCCGCGATGTGTTATGCTCTTCATGGGTGAGCTCCTTTATTGATGTCGGATTGGGAACCCAGCCGGGGAACTCTGTCTGGTTGACATTAAGCCCAATGCCGCATATTGACTGTGTGATGTTGCCGCCGCTGATTTGGTTTGTCACCAAGATGCCGCAGATTTTGCTGTTGCTGACATATATGTCGTTAGGCCATTTGATAAGAACCTCTTCCTTTGGGAGCACATTGTTGAGGCAGTCGCTGACAGCCACAGCCAGAGTCATGCTCAACAGCCATTGGTCGGTGAGGGCGAGAAATGATGGTTTTAGTATTATGCTAAAGGTTAAGTTCTTGTATGGTTCGCTGACCCATACGTTTCCCTGCTGTCCTATGCCTGCTGTCTGTTTGCCGGCACAAATAACTGTAAACTCCCCGACACTTTTAGGGTCGAGGAGTTTGCAGTAATTATTGGTTGATTCAAGAGTGTCGAAGTAACGGATATCCATTTAGACAGTCATGATTTCCTTCTCCTTGGCAGCGTAAATCTTGTCGCATTCGCCAACGAATTTGTCGGTGATGTCCTGAATCTCCTTTTCCACCTGCTTCACTTCGTCTTCGGGGACTGATTTGTCTTTCAGCTTTTTGACTTTGTCCATGACGTTGCGGCGGGCATTGCGGATGTTCACCTTGCTGTTCTCGACCTCGACTTTGGCTGACTTGGAGAGTTCTTTGCGGCGTTCCTCAGTCAGGGGAGGTACCACGATGCGGAGTATTTCGCCCTCATGGCGAGGAGTGAAACCGAGGTTGGCATCGAGGATGGCTTTGTTGATGGCTCCAATGATACTCTTGTCCCAGGGCTGGATGATGATGTTGCGGGCGTCGGGAGTGCTAATGTTGGCTGCCTGGCTAAGCTCGGTGGGAGCTCCGTAGTAGTCAATCTTCACTCCGTCGAGCATGCCGGGATTGGCTTTGCCTGCGCGTATTTTTGCCAATTCCTTCTCAAGGAAGTTGATGGCACTCTGCATACTTTGTTTTGCTTCGTCGATACAAGCTTTAGATAAGTCGTTCATGGTATGATATTGTTTGATTTTTTAATTGCATGATTGGTCTGGCTCAATTGTTGACTTCGGTACCTACGGCCTCGCCCGAAACGACACGAAGCAGGTTGCCCGGCTTGTTCATGTCGAAGACATAGATGGGCAGCTTGTTCTCCTCGCAGAGAGCAAAGGCGGTGAGATCCATTATCTTGAGCTTTTTCGAAAGTGCCTCCTGGAAAGAAAGGGTGGTGTATTTCGTTGCTGAAGGGTCTTTCTCGGGGTCGGCAGTATATACTCCGTCCACACGGGTACCCTTCAGTATGGCGTCGGCCTTGATTTCTACTGCACGGAGTGCCGATGCGGTGTCGGTGGTGAAGAAGGGGTTTCCGCTACCACCTCCGATAATGACCACCTTGCCTTCTTGCATGGCTTCGATGGCACGACGACGGCTCATCTCCTTGCAGATGGGTTCGATGGCAAGACCGCTGAGCAATTCGGTGCGGAGTCCTTGTTTCTCGAGTTCTGCCTGCAACGCCATGCTGTTGATGAGGGTGGCGAGCATGCCCATATAGTCGCCCTGCACACGGTCCATTCCCTGTGCGGCACCACTGAGACCGCGGAATATGTTGCCGCCACCGATAACAATGGCTACTTCGACTTTGTTGTTGACAGCCTCGCGGATATCGCGAGCATATTGTTCGAGCATGGCGGGGTCGATGCCGTAACTCTGGCTACCCATCAGCGATTCACCGCTGAGTTTTAGGAGGACTCGGTTGTATTTCATGTGTGCTTTGCGGGTTAATGTTTGTTGTTTGATGTTGTAAATAAGTGCTTTATAAAAATAGTAAGCACTAGATTGCGACTACGAAATTACAAAAAAAAATCATACTTTTTTAAAGTATGACAGTTTTTTTTAGGTCTCGTTGGTGATGGCGAGTGCGGCGAGACTGATTTTCAGCCCCTCAACGGTCTTTAGTGTCCTCCAGCAGGCTTCGGTGGTTGCTCCTGTTGTGATGACGTCGTCGACAAGGAGGATATGTTTGCCTTTGAGTGCATCAGGATTACGCAGAGCGAAGACGCCCTTCATGTTGTCGATACGTTCTTCGCGGTTCTTTTGGGTTTGCGTCTCGGTAAATTGTATGCGTATCAGGTTGTTGTCGCTTATTGGTCGCGAGAATTCGTCGACGATGCCTTTGCAGAGCAGCAGGCTTTGGTTGTAACCTCGTATGCGGATTTTGCGTGGGTGGAGTGGGACGGGGATGATGATGTCGATGTCGTTGAATGCGGGATTCTGTGCCAAGTCACGTCCCATCTGGTGGCCCATAATGTTTGCCAATTGTTCGTTGCCTTTGTATTTTATCTGGTGGAGAAGTGTTTGGGTGCTGTTTTTGCGTTTGAAGAGGAGCAGCGCATAAGCAGCTTCCAGAGGGACGCGTCCTCTCAGACGGCGAGCAACAAGGTTGTCGTCGCCTTTTGCCCCCAATGCTTCAGGCAGGTTGAAAAGGCAATCGAGGCAGATTTCTTTCTCGTCACCCACCAAAGGCTTTCCGCAAATACAGCAATTACGAGGGAAGAAGAGTTCGATGAAATCTCTAAATAGGCTCATCTCTCAGATGGTTAAGTGATAGTAAAAAAATAACATATAACAATGAGAAGTTAAAATGGAAGTTAAAAATGAGAAGTTAAAATGGAAGTTAAAATTGACAATACGTTTGTCTACAATATTGTAGCAAAAAGTATTGTCCTCTTTAACTCCTTTTTTTACTTCCTCTTTAACTCCCTTTTATT
>CADBOG010000073.1 GCA_902796265.1 uncultured Bacteroidota bacterium | reverse complement strand
CAACAAAGAAGGTCTGTTAGCTCAGTTGGTTTAGAGCGCTTCCTTCACACGGAAGAGGTCGACAGTTCGAATCTGCCACAGACCACCCAGCCACCCCACAAGGGTGGCTTTTTTCTGTACTATTTGGGACTATCTATTCTTGTTCACATAAAGAACGCTTAGAGTTCAAAAAGTCTCATGAATCACATGATAATACAATTACATATAACAGTAAATCACAGATAAAGGAAATCGGAGAAGATGCCAAATCCATTCCAGTGCACTGGAGTGGTGATTGCAGTGCGGTTCATAGGCCATTCCAGTGCACTGGAATGGCCTATGAACCGCACTGCAATCACCAGGCAAAACCGGAACCCAAAAAATGAACATAAAAGGAATGGATCTACTTACATATTAGTTTTTTTGCTGCATTTCCTGCGGAAGTGTGGACAATAACAATGTAAAGTCCCGGTGTCCAGCCTTTGATGTCGATGGGTGCCGTATGTCCCGACACTGGATTGTCGTAAACCATCTTGCCGTTGGCGTCGAAGACGGAGATGTGGTTTATCTCGAAAGAAGAGTATACTATTACCTGCATTGTGGCGGGGTTGGGGACGATGTTTGTGAGGACATTCATTGCCATGACTGTCCTCAGCGTGTCGTCGCCTCCACCGCTGCTGGTGGTGTCGCAGATGTAGATGTCGATAGGTCCGACCCATTCGCTGTAACAGGTGCTGTCGTGGTAGCATACCCCGCGGACGTAGGCGTCGTAGTGTGTGCAGGAGTCCAGTCCCCTGATGTCGGCCACCTGTATCGGGTTGTTAATTCTGGTACAGCTGTCAGGCGGCGTGCCCTGGAGCCCAAAGCAGGTCTGGAACGAGTTATGGTCGGCATGGGAGTCCCAGTATAGGACGGCACGTCCCTCGTCCTGATGTGCTATGCGGAGGTTTGTGACAGGTGGACACTGGTACGGCGGAATGATCCATGACGAGTCGATGACAACTATGGGAAACTCAAGCAAGAAGTAAGGACTATTCCACCAATGCCAGCTTGCGTCAACTGTGTCATTTGTTCCATTCCATCTGATATGCCTGAATTTATGCAATATATACGGTGTGGACTCACAGTTGGATGTGCATGGAGGACTTTCAGGAGATCTGTAAATATGTTCTGAATCCCAATATAATGACAAGTCGTTAACATACAAGTTTGGAAATGGCCAAGATGTTACTTCTGCAGGAAAGTCATGAAAATGGCTTTCTGTAGTAATACCAACATAAAAGGAATCACTTACTGTTACTGGCTTCTCGAAATAGTGTTCTCTTATACAAATATATTTATTAGTGTCAGGCGTTTCTTGGTAACAACACGCATTGCCCAACCATCGTGCTCGAAAAGTAACTTTCATATATCTCTTTTCTGTATGACTATCAAACGGCACCTCTTCCAATAAAGTAAAATTATCACGATCAGCTTCATATAGTCTCAAGTACTCCTGGTATTCTGGTTCTCCACCCAAGTCATCAATACCCGATGGACCTGCCACAACAGCGGATGTTGCTATTCCAATAATTTGGATAGGTATTTCTGTGTAACAATATTGAAGCAATTCACCATGGGGAATAAGATCATGAGCTCCTCCAAAAAGTTCATAATTGAGAAAACCATCATGCCATAAGACTCTCGTTAATGCTAACCTGTGAGATGTATCTGCCAGCCATGCCTCACTCCACCACTGATAGAAATATATCGGCGAACGACCTACTATAGTATCACCAGTCCTATAATAATACTGAGACTGAGGTTGAGCCACAATAATCTTTGGGATAATTATACCAAGTAAAAATAAAAATAGAATTGTTTTTTTCATGGTTATTGGAGTTTTTTATTAATGAATCTTTCAGAAGTTAATAGGGAATTCCAACCATCAATATGGCCACCAAAAGGTTTGCAAAGATACATTAACATTTACGAATTCACATTTTTTTAATACTTGTCCTGCCAGGGTATCAATACCCCCAAAAAAGTTTTTATATCTATATAGTGTCATTAAGGATAGCAAAAAGTTGACTATTTTGAAAAAAAAAATGTTATATGTAGGTCAAATATGACGTAACAAGCTTTAAATCAATCAAAACAAAAATAATTATTGCCTCTATTTCAGTCTAATTATGTCGCTCCATCTTGTTGTGGGGTTCTTGCTTCGGAAGTCGTGTTTTATTGCATTGGCGAACACATCGGCCTTGCCCTGCTCGTTTTTATGACGATATTGTTGAGCAGCAAGAATCACCGTTTCCGTACCATTCACCTTGTTTATCCTGTCAATCACCTTATCCAATGCCTTTAATTTCTCAAAGCGTTCAGCATTGATGTCGAACAAGTTGAGCTGGATGGGTGAAGTGGCGGCAATACCCATCACTATAACACCTGCTTTCTTATACTTATACCCCGGCTTATAGATGTCAGCCAATATCTCGTTGGCAGCATGCACTATCGTTATCGACGAATTGGATGCCGTTGGCAGATTGACCTCTTTGAACTGCCAATACTGCGGCAGATCCTCCCTGAAAAAGTTGGTATTCAGGAAGACTCCCACTATTGATGCCACAGTGTTCTGCTGCCTGAGTTTCTCCGCACAGCGTGAGGCATAGTTGCTGACATGCACCTTCAGGGCGTCCAAATCCGAAATCATGCCGTTGAAACTACGACTGGTACAGATACTCTTTTTCTTCGCCATGGCCTCATTAGGCACACAATCGATGCCATTCAGTTCCGCCCAAGTCCTATATATCACCACATTATTGAATTTGGCATTGACAATGCCCTTGGGCATCGTGGCAAACTCAAAGGCTGTATGTATCCCCATCGATTCCAGTTTCGCAGCATATCTCCTACCTATCCCCCACACATCCTCAACGGGGAAAAGCTTCAACGCCTTTATCCTTTTCTCTTCGGAATCAATAAGGCAACAATGCCTGTAGCCAGAGTATTTCTTGGCGAAATGACTTGCCACTTTAGCCAAAGTCTTGTTCGGAGCCAACCCGACACTGACAGGCACACCGACCGATTTCTTGATACGATTATGAAGGTTCTCTCCCCATTGCTTGAGGTCAATATGTTCCATGCCGTCAAGGTAGACAAAGCACTCATCTATCGAGTAGCGGAAGTATTGCGGAGCCTCTTGTCGAATAATATCGACCACGCGGCCTGTCAACTCTCCGTACAGCTCATAGTTGCTCGAAAATACAGCAATCTTCTGGTCGGGGAACTGTTCCTGCAGCTTGAAATACGGAAGGCCGGCCTTGATGCCCAGTTTTTTCGCTTCATTCGACCGTGCAACGATACAGCCGTCGTTGTTGGATAACACTACGACAGGCTTGCCGTTCAAATCGGGACGGAAAACCCTCTCACAAGAGACGTAGCAGTTGTCACAGTCGATGATACCGTACATGACTCTATTTCTTCCAATTTCTGATGGTCCACACAACCACACCCCACACCTCAAACTCATCGCTGTCATTGATCTTGATAGGGTGGTATTTCTTGTTGGCAGGCCTAAGTTCTATGTATCCCTCTGACTTATGCGATAAGTCAAGATACTTGATTGTGAACTCATTGTTCACGAAAGCAACAATAACATCGCCATCTGATGCCTCAACACTTCGGTCGATGATAGCGATATCACCATCGTTGATACCAGCCTCTATCATGCTGTCGCCGTCCACACGACCGTAGAAAGTAGCCTCGGGATGCTTGATAAGGTCACGGTTGAAGTCCAGCGTGTCGTGCTGATAGTCCTCTGCAGGCGAAGGGAATCCGGCCTTTATCGAGTAGGCCAGCTGCAGTTCGAGTTCTTTATTAAACTCGCTCGGTATTATGTGAATCTTGGACATACAAGTAATAGAGTAGCTGATGAGAGACTGAGGTATATTGTTTGATATTTTACACTTAAGGTTTCTTGGATAACACTCTTAATTAGATATTTACCCAAATTTCTTTCCTTAAGTAAACATTGCAAATATACATATAAATTCGGAATCAATATTCCTTCGATGTAGCTTCGATATAGGTTCGATGAAGCTTCGATGTAGCTTCGATGTAGCTTCGATGTAGGTTCGATGTAGCTTCGATGTAGGTTCGATATAGCTTTGTTATTTGCTGATTTAGGTTGTCACTTCCATATCCTGCAGCCAGCCTAAACAACATATCAACACAAAACATATCAACATTTTAAAATAAAAGTGTATATTTGCAATTGCAATGCCACTATCGCAATCATCTGCAATAAGCATTGCAACAGTACTTTGAGTATTTTATTCATCGAGGTTTCCCCTCGAAAAAGGGGAACGAAGAGGGAATCACGTGCAAATCGTGAGCTGTCGCGCAACTGTAAATCACCGTTTTTTTTTCGGCTGGATATTAAAGCCATTGGGTCGTTCTTGACCTGAGAAGGTGCCAAGTCGAAAGGTGAAAGCCAGGAGACCTGCCCCGTTGAGTTATTGGCAATGCTTTCGCGTCAAAGGCGGTTGTCTGTTATAAAACGTTGATATATTGACACGTTGATATGTTGATGTTTTATTTTCGTTTCCGTTGTTGTGCCCTGCATTGCCTACAAGTAATGCAGAATTAATTAACACCAAAATAACAATGAACTGGAAAGAAGAATATAAAAGAAAAGTTTCGAATGCCACAGAGGCCATCAAAGACATCCGCGACGGAGACTGCGTTGTACTAGGACATGCGGCTGCAGTTCCCAAGGTGGTTCCAAAGGCGATGGCCGACCATTGTGAGGATTACAATGACGTGCTTATTTTCCACATGACCACGCTGGGAGATAACCCCCTGCTGCATCCGCGCTGCTATGGCCATTTCCGTCATGTGAGCAACTTCCTCAGCGGCAACTCACGTGATGCTGTCAATCATCTTAACGCCGATTTCTTCCCCGCCTACTTTCATGATGTCCCAGAGATGATCGGGGACGAGATCCCATGCGATGTTGCCGTGTTCCAAGCCACACCGCCTAACGAAGAGGGCTACTGCTCGTTAGGAGTCAGCTGCGACTATGCTATCGCTGCCATCCGTCGTGCCCGTTCGGTTATTGTCGAGACCAACGAAATGATGCCATTCATCTACGGCAACACTATGATTCATGTGTCGCAAATCGACCACATTATCCCATGTGCCTACCACTTGCCAGAACTCCATTCCGATACCCCGTCAGAGGTGGAGCAGGCCATAGGGCGTCACTGCGCCTCATTGATTGTTGACGGAGCCACCCTGCAACTCGGAATCGGTGCCATCCCCAACGCAGTCCTCAGCGAATTGGGTGACAAGAATGACCTCGGAATACACTCTGAGATGTTCTCCGACGGCGTGGCAGCACTAATGCGTGAAGGCATTATCAACGGTAGCCGCAAAACCCTCCATAAAGGCAAGGTTGTGGCCACCTTTATCATGGGCAGCAGAGAGCTGTACGAATTTGTGGACGGAAACGAGGACATCGAACTTTATCCCGTCGATTATACAAACGATCCCATCATCATTGCCCAACAATACCGCATGACCTCCATCAACTCCTGTCTCGAGGTTGATCTTATGGGACAAGTGGCCAGCGAGACCATCGGTATGCGACAGTACAGCGGCATCGGCGGACAAATCGACTTCGTACGTGGAGCCTCGATGGCACGCGAAGGAATAAGCATCATTGCAATGCCTTCCACCGCAGCCGGCGGCACCATCTCGCGCATCAAGCCATTCCTCACTCCAGGCTCTGCCGTCAGCACCACACGCAACGACGTGAAATACCTAGTTACCGAATACGGTATAGCCCGTCTCAAGGGTCGCACCCTACAACACCGTGCCGAAGACCTCATCCGCATAGCCCACCCCGACTTCCGTCCCATGTTGATAGAGGAATACGAACGCCGCTACCAATGTCAATTTAGATAATCCCAGCGCATGTATCAGCAGTAGCAACAGCTGAACATACTCACAAAGGTACCCATTATTACATATCTTCCTTTGTAAACCCTATCTGGCGAATATCATAATTCGCCAGATTTTTTTTGGTCACCACCTTTGCTACCAAGTCTGCAAGATTTACTTTCTTACTCTGACACTTTATTTCGACCACCACTGCACCAGTATTGTCCATGGTTTTTCTTTGGTCTGGTGATTCGGAAATCATAGCGCGCTCATTCGGCACTCATAGGGCGCTCATAGGGCGCTCATAGGGCGCTCATTCGGCACTCATTCGGCCAAAAGGTGTTTTAGCCGAATGAGCGCCCCATGAGTGGCGGATGAAAACGCCTATAGATCACTAATATAGCTCAGACAAAATTAAACACAATAAAGTATTTGAATCTTGAAACTAGCCACCCGCCACTTTAATCTTGCGTATCTCCACTTCGTAGCCGAGCAAAAGCCAAGTATCTTTTCCGTGGCTTGCAAAAAAAATACACTTTTTCCGAATGAAATATCAGAACATTGACACTTTTTCCGAGTATATTCCACAAAGAATAACACTTTTTCCGAACATATTTCACAAAATTTGATACTTTTTCCGAGTTTAGGTTCCATTTTTGCACTTGCCCCCTATAAGCCATATTTCAGCCTATTTTTTGTCCAATACGCCAAAAAGGCATTCACTCAAACAATACACTTTCATTTTGAAAGCATTATAACGCATTGTATTTCAATAATATTCAAACAATCACAATTGTTTAAATAAGAAATCATACAATAAAACCATAAAAATCATAAACATTATTAACATGGCACAAATCAACATGATTGAAGAAGTAATTGAAAGAAGATATAAGGATTTTCTCCTCGTCGCCTAAAGAGCAACAGAATCTTATTATTTTTACTTAACACAATTATTTAACCAACAATTATATATATTATGAAACACACCACAATTCATCATTTCCTTGCAATGACATTTCTGTCAGCATCGTCAGCTCTGTTTTTATCCTCTTGGATGTCATCTAGAATAGAGGAATGTTTACCATTGTTTATTATTTTCTGCATAGCATCTGTCGCTGTTGGTTATGCTCGGCCATATCTGTCGAAGTGGATAAGGTGGAGTATATTGACAACCATATTTGTAACGGTATGTATGGTCACAAGTGGTAACGATTGGGGTATCAGTTGGATGGCTATGTTGCTATGCCTCTTCACTTGGAGTGTATCTATCCGCCGATTGGTGATGCAAAAGATTGGGAATACAATAGTGGCCAATAAAAGCGCCATGAGGGCATTGTATGATCTGCTTGACGACACATACAGAAATATTGCATCGGTATTGGACAAGAATCTTAAAACTGACACTTTTGTCACAATGATACCCGTCACTCATGCTGCTTCCATCATGTCATTCTCATTGTTGTTCCTCTTCACTTGCATGGCTGCTTACGAATCTCGCTTTGAGGAATATGGCTATGTGGTTTATTTAGGCATGATAGCAGTAATCCCGATAGCATACACTATAAGAAACACACGACAAGGACACGGTTTTCTGTCAAGTTTATTGGCGGCCTTTGTAATGCTTCTAGTTGGTGTCATCGCCATGATTATGTGTTTTTTTGTAGCGGTATTAGCCTTTATAGCAATCAACACAGTCATTACGGCCATCTCCAATCTTCTCAAGAAGCTATTTGGCGATTGATATAAAAAATTTGATAATTCAATAACATTCATATATGGAAAACAACAATAAAGGAAACAAAATGAACAAGATTGAAAAACTCCGTACCGCCGCCGAGCAAGGTGACGTTAAAGCTCAACGTGAATTGGGTTTACAATATGATGAAGGCTTTGATGTCGAACAAGACTACAAAGAGGCAATGAAATGGTACCATATGGCCGCAGAGAGCAATGATGCAGTCGCTCAATACTATCTTGGAGCCATGTACGAGGATGGAAATGGTGTCGATGTCGATTATGCCGAAGCTGCACGTTGGTACCGTAAGGCAGCGGAACAAGGCGACGATGTCGCACAGGACAGTTTGGGTTTGCTTTACTTACAAGGAAATGGTGTTGAGCAGAGCGACACCAAAGCATTCTCGTTATTCCAGAAAGCTGCGGAACAAGACAATCCTGTTGCCTGTTATCATCTTGGCCGGATGTATTACAACGGTTGGGGTGTCAAGCAGGATTATGCAGAAGCACTACGACTGTTTCTCGACTCCGTCGAAGAGCGAGATGGAGTAATAGCCGATGTCAATGGTTGCACTTGTACCATTGGAGATATGTATCTCGACGGATTGGGTACCGAGCAGAATTGCGAGGAGGCGATGAATTGGTATCAGAAAAGTGCTGACAAAGGCGATACGGATGCACAGTTCGGTATAGCTGCCATATACCACGAAGGGCTAGGAGTGGAAGAAAACAACTCAGAGGCAGTGAAATGGCTCCAAAAAGCAGCCGACAAAGGCGACGAAGAAGCCAAAGAACAGTTGATACAATTGAGAAAAATTTTGGGAAAATCAAAGCCCCAATAAAACAAGCATCGTATGGATAATAACAATAAAATGACAGACAATGAACTGATTCGTCGCTATCGTAATGGAGATGTTGTTTGCTTCAATATACTTCTTGAACGATACCAAGCCAAAGTATATGGATACATATTCTCTCTGGTCAAACACAAGGATATAGCCGACGAAATCTTTCAAGAAACTTTTTATAAGGTTATCAAAGACATTGTTAAAGGACGGTACGAAGACAACGGAAAGTTTGTTCACTGGGTACTACGTATAGCTCATAATTTCATAATTGAGGAAATAGGGAAAAGAAAGCATTAACAAAAGTTCGGAAATTTATTTTTAACATATCAAGAGGCGTAAGCCACAATATCATAGAGTTCTTAGAAATATAAAAGAAATGTCGAATTCGTCTCGCTATATAATCAATAGTGGTATGGGAAACTCCAAAGATGATAACTAGACACCGCTTCCTTGGGAGGAAAATATGATAGATGGAAAACAGCAAACTACTATGGCTCCGGAGATAACCCAATGGTGGTTTTATACGATGGAAGCGATAGCTAAATAAAAAAAATGTGTAATCCAGAAATAATTCGTAATTTTGCAAAATAAAACAATCATCAAAATGAAAACACAACAAGAAATCAAGAATCGTCAGGAAATCTTCCTTAATAGTTACAATCCAATGCGTTCCGAGGAGCGTGCTGTCCAAAGTGGAATAAATGCTGCGATTAGATTCGCTCATGCTTATACACCAGGTATGACATATCAACAAAAAATAGAAATAAAAAAATACTGGGGAAAAATATTAAAAAATTTTGGGGAAAAATACAAAAAAGTGAGAACTGAAAGGGAGTTCCTGGATGATATTACATCCATAGTAGCATTGATGAACGAAAAATTCTACAATGATTTTATTTACAATGAATATCACAAAGGATTTAGAATTGCACAAGCACAAAAGAGTTTGTCGGTGTATCTAAAACACATGTGGTGTATGGGGAAAACAGAGATACCGCCAGTTTGCCCGATAGATAGGACTATACTCGGAGAAACCTGGATTTATGACGATTTGGAGATGTATAAAAACCACCTATGTTGCGTTAAGAAAAAAAACAATACCGACAATCCGATGTCCGTATGGGAACTATTTGAATTTTACCGATAATACCATCTATATATGTTATTCTATTTATGCCTGTAAATAAAAAAGATATTATACCTGAACATTACCTGCCGAAACTGAAAAAGAGTTTCCAACCCACCGAAGATTTGATGTCTGCTTTGTGCAAACGACGTCATCTGAAAGTTCTCTTTGCATTGGAGGAAAATGATGAAGAGCCGATGCGTTTTAGTGAAATAAGTAAAGCATCTGGTCGTAGTATATCGGATAAAATGATGAGTCAAGCATTGAAAGATTTGGATGAGTCTTACGGGTTGATAATAAAGAATACAAAAGATGGGAAAAACTTGTACTCCCTTACGGACGACGGACGCTCTCTGCTCGAAGTCCTGCATCAATTAGAATTTTGGACGGACGCACATAAACTAGAATTTGCGAGAAAGAAAGCTGGCATAAAATAAAAGACAAGCCAATTTACTTGAATCCATTAGTGTCTAAAAAAAATATACAATAATTTTGGCAGTTTCTTCGTTAATTGCCAAAAAAATTGTAATTTTGCAACCGCAATGACAAACGAAGAGATTATATTGGATTATGCTTATGGACACAACAAAAAGATTGTGCGCAAGGAACTTATGCATTGGCTTGAGGAGAATCACCCGCACGGATCAGTGCGCAGCATTGATACGGTTTTGCAGCAGATGGTGGCCAAGGGCACTCTATTGCGGATGGAATACGGTGTGTTTTTCCTCGGCGATGACGTGAAACGGTTCTTCCGGCCAATGGTAACCGATGAGATGCGAGAACTGTTTGTCAAGGTACGTGAACGCTATCCCTACACAAACTGCTGTATTTGGCAGGGTAGTGAACTGGGAGCATTTATGCAGCATGTACCCAATCTGGATGTGCTGATTCTGGAGGTGGAGAAGATGGCTGCTGAGGCGGTATTTGAGGATGCTAAGGAATTAGCTATTGGCAGGAAGGTGTTGCTGAATCCATCGGAACAAGACTACAGGTTGTATGCTTCGGGTGAGAGTGCACTGATTGTAAAGGACTTGGTGAGTGAGTCTCCCGTGCAGAAAGTGGACGGTGTGTTGACGCCGCAAATAGAGAAGATTCTGGTGGATGCCACTGTGGCACATGAGCTCGACTTTGCCCGTGGTGGCGAGATTTTTACTATATATCAGAATGCGGGAGAAATGTACCGCATCGGCAAGAAAACGATGCTGCGTTATGCCGCAAGGCGCGGACAACGGGAGGAAATTGAAAAACTGATTAATGCGACAATGGTATGATACACGTGAGGAGTAGGAGCAGGGAGTGGATATTGGAGTCCTGCAAGGTGAATAAGGTGAATGATCCTACGCTGATGGAAAAGACCATCCGTGTTTTTTCTTTGCTTGAAGCGTTGGCACGGTCGGGCTGTCCATTCTTGTTCAAAGGTGGCAGCGCGCTGATGCTGCAGTTAGGCTGTACACAGCGTTTATCGGTAGATGTTGACATTGTATGCCCGCCAGGAACGGATGTGATTGCGTATCTAAAACCTTATGCGGCGGAATATGGTTTTGGTGATATTGTGTCAGTTGAGAGGTTGGCCAGGACGAATGTGCCCAAGACGCACGCGAAGTGCTTCTATCAGGTGTCTTATGTGACGAATAGGGCGAAGGAGAAGGTGCTGCTGGACGTGTTGTACGAGGACAACTGGTATACGCGTGTGGAGCAGTTGCCCATTGTGAGTCCGTTCCTGGTGATGGAGGGCGAACCACTGACAGTGAACCTGCCCAGCAAGGAGGATTTACTGGGGGACAAGTTGACTGCTTTTGCCCCGAACACGACGGGGATTCCGTATATCAAGATGACGCGAAGTTGGGACGGTTCTATGGAGGAGCGGCACTGTGGGATGGAGATTATCAAACAGTTATTTGACGTGGCATCTCTGTTCGATGGGGTGGAGGACCTGCGTGTGGTACGTGAGACGTTCGGGAGGATTGCACCTATCGAACTTGAGTATCGTGGGCTGAACAAGGATAATCTGATGGCTGTGTTGGAAGATATCTACAGGACAGCGGAATTGGTGTGCACGGGTATTTACACCAAAGACCAGAGCTTTGAGTACAAAGAGTTGTCTAGTGGTGTGAGGAGAATCAGAGATTTGATTATCAGTGAGAGATTTAACCAGTATTCTGCCGTTGTGGCAGCATCGAAGGCAGCATACTTGTCGGTGCTGCTGCGTCTTGGGATGAACGAGATAAAGCGGTTTGACCCTTCTGTGGACCTGCGGGGTGTGAAGCTTGGGGATAAGGTGAACCCACTGATGAACAGGATTCGGACGTTGCGTCCTGAGGCTTTCTGGTATTGGATGGAGATAGAACGGCTGATATTTTAATATATCCTCACTGGCTTTTGAGGACATCAATTATTTGAACTCTAACCCGACTTCACCCCTCAAATAGTCTAATTCACCTGTCATCAGCAATTTGTCGTTTTTCGGGTTTATGTTTGGGTAGTACAGATTTT
>CADBOG010000072.1 GCA_902796265.1 uncultured Bacteroidota bacterium | reverse complement strand
GATGCCTGTAGCTTATCGCGACCGACCAGAGGGTAGCGTGTCGAAACTAAACACTTTCGGCGACGGATTCAAGGTCTTGAAGACCATTTTCACTTTATATAAAGAATATAAGCCCCTTCGCTTTTTTGGCTGGATGGCCCTTCTATTAGCAATTGCCGCTATAGGATTCTTTATTCCCGTTCTTGTCGACTACTTTAATACAGGATTAGTGCCTCGATTCCCAACCCTCATAGTGTCTGTTTTTCTAGGGTTGGCTGCTTTGCAGTCCTTCTTCACAGGCCTTTGTCTTGATGTGATGGTCGAGAAAGACCGCAAAGCATACGAACTCCAAGTAATCAGTTTTAAATAGTACTTTTTTTCACGAAACCAATAAACCATAACCATAAAACCTTCAATGACTCTGCGTTACATAAAAATATTCATCTATCTCATAGCTGCATACCTTTTATTTGGTGTAGTAGCATGTCTTCTGCCCGAAAAGGCGGTACATCATCATATCGAGCAAACCGTCAAACGTGGAGAGCTTATGTGGAGCGATTACCCGCGCGCCATCATAAATGGCGACCAAGCGCAGATGGACAATTACACAGACGCACTCATAATCTCACAAGTTTGGAACTGTAGCAAAGACAGTCTTTGGGAGTCTGTTATGCAACCAAGCAGAGCAAGATATGCAATGGTTATGACCGAAGCACTTGCAATGCAGATAGAGGGCAAGAATTTCGGCAACATTAAATACGGCCGCTATTGGCACGGAAGTACATTTCTCATGCGTTTCCTACTCTACTTTTGGTCATACAACAATATTCGGTTACTATTCTATATCCTTTCGTCAACGCTACTACTATTTACTTTATGGCGAATAAAAGAGCGTATAAGTATTTGGGCTTCAGTTATCACACTTCTGGCATTCACACTTATGTATGGTTATGTTATGCAATTCTCAATACAGTTTATGCCCGTGCTTATACTCTCGTTGGCAGGCATACTTATCATGCTCGATGAAGGGAAAGACAAACTGATGGCATGCTTCGTTATCGGCTCATTGACAGCATATTTCGACCTACTCACAACTCCACTTCTCACAATAGGAATTCCTCTTATTGCTTGGGTATTGGTTCATCGCAACGACAATCAGACGCTTGGCAAATCCATTCTTGAGATGCTTAAAATGGCTACCCTTTGGGGCGTTGCCTTTGCCCTTACTTGGGGCTTCAAATGGCTCATAGCCACATTGACAACCGATGCCAACATACTAAGTGACGCCATGGAGAATGTCGCCTACCGATCAGGAGAGTTGGAGGATTTCACACGTTTTGACGCCATATCGCAAAACCTCGTGCTACTGAACTCTAAATTCATAGCTATCACCACAATAGTGATGGGATTACTAATGATTTTCCGTTTCCGTCGCGAAGGATGGAGACCTGCAGTCATACTAATTATGTTGGCATTAGTACCCTATGTGTGGTACTTTATCGTTGCCAACCACTCTTATATTCATCCCTGGTTCACCTATCGCCTGCAGATGATTACCGTAATGTCACTCTTTGCTGCATTTGGTTGTCTCATCGACTGGAATAGGCTTAAAAGAATAACAACTAAAGAATAAATAAATCACAAAAAATACAACAATATGAAAGATATTTTCGAACGTATCAAAGAATCTACCGGTGGTCCTTTAGGACAGTATCGCAAACTAGCCGATGGCTATTTCTATTTCCCAAAATTGGAAGGTGAACTCGGTCCTGAGATGACTTTCAACGGAAAGAAAGTATTGAACTGGAGCTTAAATAACTACCTCGGCCTCGCCAACAACCCCGAAGTTCGTGCTGCCGATGAAGAAGGTGCTCGTCGTTGGGGTCTCGCCTACCCTATGGGTGCTCGTATGATGAGCGGCCATACTGCATTACATGAGGAGGTCGAAGCTATGCTTTGCGAGTATACACATAAAAAATACGGTTACCTGCTCAACTTTGGTTACCAAGGTCAGATTAGCATCCTCGACACCATCGTCAGCCTTCGCGACGTCATCGTTTACGATAGCGAAGCCCACGCATGCCTCATCGATGGTTTCCGTGTTACTGGAGCCAAACGTTTCAAATATCAGCACAACGATATCGATAGCCTTCGCAAGCAACTTACTCAAGCAACTGCCCTTGCCGAGAAGCAGGGTGGCGGTATCCTCGTAGCAACAGAAGGTGTCTATGGTATGGAAGGCGACCTCGGCGCTCTCGACAAGATTGTTGCCCTCAAGAAAGAGTTCAACTTCCGCATTCTCATTGACGATGCTCATGGTATGGGCGTCATGGGTCCCGAAGGTCGTGGCACACACACCCACTTCCATTGCGAGGACGACATCGACCTCTATTTCTGCGCTTTCGCCAAGACTATGGCCATCATCGGTGGCTTCATCGGATGCAACGACGAGGATATCATCACCTACCTGCGCTTCAACATGCGTTCGCAAATCTATGCCAAGAGCCTACCCATGCCTATCGTTTGGGGTGTCAAACGTCGTCTCGAAATCATCAATCAGCATCCAGAATACCGCGAAAAACTTTGGACAATTTCCGACCACCTGCAGAAATCATTCCAAGCTGAAGGTCTCAACACCGGTGTTACCGCATCGCCCATCACACCTGTCTTCTTCCCTGGCGATGTCAACCAAGGTACCAACGTCGTTGTCGACCTCCGCGAGAATTACGGCATCTTCTGCTCAATAGTTGTCTATCCCGTCGTGCCCAAAGGCCAGATTATGCTACGCATCATCCCCACGGCAGCACACACCATGAAGCAAGCCAACCGCACCATCGAGGTTTTCCGCGAGGTCAAGAAGAAACTCGATGCCGGCTTCTACAACAAGCCCATGCCCGACATGCATATTATCAAGAACGCTTAAATGTTTGAATGCTTGAATGCTTGAGTGTTCTCATACACTTTACTCAAACAATCAAACAATTAAACAACTAACAATGAAGTATCAACTCAGATGCAAGAAATGTGGTAAAGTTATAGCTGACTTTGCCACTTGGTTCAAGCAAGACCAACAATGTGAGTGCGGCAGCGGATATGCCGAAGTGGAATACCTCAGCAACGAGCCATTCCACTTTGGCAACTCCATAAGCAACTCATACCAAGACTATTACTTCAATATCCTCCCCATTGAGAAGCGTGAGAATATTGTAAGTTTTGGTGAAGGTATGATAGCTATGGAACGTTGGGACAATCTCGAAACCTACGCCAAAAGCAAGGGGGTTGAATGCAAGGTATACGTCTACCGCAACGACCAGAACGAAGGCAGCGGCTCTTTCAAGGACATAAGCGCCGCATTGGCTGCCTCCGTACTCAAAGAGAATGGCGTGAAGGAATATTGCCTCGCTTCAACAGGCAATGCCGGTGTCGCTTTCGCCACCTATCTAGCAAAGGCTGGCATTAAGTTCACCGAGTTTGCCCCCAACTGTATCGACCCCTCCACGGTAGAAGCCATCCGAAAGGTCGGACAACCCGTAGTTATCTCTAAAGGTGGCTACGGTGACGCCAAGGCCGAAGCCGCTACTTATCACAAGGAGAACCATGTACTTATAAGCGGCGGCAATACAGACCCATTACGCATCGAATCTAAACGTCTTCTCGCATACGAATGTCTGCGTCAGATGGGACAACTGCCCACCGTATACATGCAAGCTGTTGCAGGAGGCACTTCACCTTTGGCTTTTGAGAAAGGTTTCCGCGATTTGAAGCGTTGCGGCATGATTGAAAACGACAAACCTCTACCTCGCATGCTCCTTGTTCAGCAGGACGAATGCGACCCGATGGTAACAGCATGGGAAAAAGCCTCCGCAGCAGGATTTCCCGAAGGATGGGAGAAACAATACGAGGCCAAGAAAAACATCAAGACACGCATAGGCATCTTAACCGCTGCCAACCCTGGCAACTACCCACTTGTTGCACCTCTTGTACACCAATCGGGAGGTTCCTTCATACGTGTTGCTGAAGCCAATCTGCCCAAATATGGCAAAGAGATGAAACAAGCGCAAGGCACCCTTATGGGTCCTGCCTCTATGGTATGCTATGCTGGATTCTTCCAAGCCATCGACCAAGGTCTCATAGCGAATGGTGACATCGTACTCCTCAATACTGGAGAGGGCAGCAACCGCGCTGGATGGTTTAGAGAAGAAGTAGCGAACACATAATCTTGCAAGCACAACATAGGTACTACCGTCATACTAGAAAAAACATATCATGCAAAAATTTGCTAACAAAGTTGTTTGGATTACGGGAGCATCGTCGGGAATCGGCGAGGCTACCGCCTACCGCTTTGCACAAGAAGGTGCACGCCTCATAGTCACAGCTTTAGAAGCCGACCTTCTTGATAATGTTGTGGCCAAATGCAAACAACTAGGAGCTCCCGATGCTGCTGCCCTCCCCTTCGACCTCTCCGAAACCGACGGCCTCAACACCATCGCCGATAAGGCTTGGAACCTTTTCGGCCACATCGATATCCTCTACAATAATGCCGGCATCAGCCAACGTGGCACCACCATCGAAACCGAGATGCGGGTCATCCGAAAGGTGATGGATATTGACTACTTTGCCCCTGTGGTGCTGACCAAAGCCATCCTTCCCCGCATGATTGAGCATGGAGGTGGACAGCTTGTGGTTACCACAAGCATAGCTGGTCGTTTCGGTTTCCCTCTACGTTGTGCTTACTCTTCGGCCAAACACGCGCTTTACGGATTCTTCGAAACCGTCCAGGCCGAAACCTACGACCAGAACATCCGTGTCACCATCGTATGCCCCGGTCGTGTACAAACCAACATCTCCAAATATGCTCTCGAGAAGGATGGACGCCAACATGGCAAGATGGATGCCGGACAGGCAGGTGGAGTGACTCCGCAACAGGCAGCCGATAAGATTGTCAAGGCTGTATACAAGAAAAAACGCGAAGTGATGGTAGGCCGTTACGAACTGCTTATGGCTTATATCAAGCAGTTCTGCCCTGGACTTGCCGCTCGCCTTGCTCGACGAATAAAACCTATGTAATAATTTGTCTAACGTTCAAAAACATCAATCCCTTCTGAACTTACGACATCATCAACAAACATTAAAAAACAGTATTTTATGGCAAAAGAAATGAATGATGCAGATGCATCGAAACTTGAGAAACTGAAGATTCTTCAGAGTACACTCGACAAGATTGAGAAAAACTACGGCAAAGGTTCAATCATGAAGCTTGGCGACCGTCCCGACGAGACCTACGATGCTATCTCTACGGGCTCTATAAGCCTCGATGCGGCTCTGGGCATCGGCGGTTTCCCAAAAGGACGTATTATTGAAATCTACGGCCCCGAATCTTCGGGTAAAACGACTCTTGCTGTCCACGCTATAGCCGAATGCCAAAAGAAAGGCGGCATCGCTGCCTTCATCGATGCTGAGCATGCCTTCGACCCCGTTTATGCACGCAAATTGGGTGTCGATATCGACAACCTCCTCGTCTCCCAACCCGACAACGGCGAACAAGCCCTCGAGATTGCCGACAACCTTATTCGTTCAGGTGCCATCGACATCATCGTCATCGACTCTGTAGCTGCCCTTACACCTAAAGCCGAAATCGACGGCGAGATGGGCGACTCCAAAGTGGGTCTCCATGCACGCCTCATGTCGCAAGCCCTCCGCAAGATGACTTCCACCATCAGCAAAACCGGTTGCTGCTGCATCTTCATCAACCAGCTGCGCGAGAAAATCGGCGTCATGTTCGGCAATCCCGAAACCACTACTGGCGGCAACGCTCTTAAGTTCTACGCCTCCGTACGTCTCGATATCCGCCGCATCCAAGCCATCAAAGATGGCGACCAAAACATCGGCAACCGCGTGAAAGTCAAAGTGGTGAAGAACAAAGTCGCTCCTCCTTTCCGCGTATGCGAATTCGACCTCATGTTCGGTGAAGGCATCTCCAAGCTTGGCGAAATCATCGACCTCGGCGTCGACACAGGCATTATCAAGAAAAGCGGCTCTTGGTTCAGCTATGGCGAAACAAAGCTCGCTCAGGGTCGCGAAGGCGTAAAGAGCCTGTTGCGTGACAACCCCGAACTAAGCGAACAACTCGAGTCTCAAATCCGCCTGGCTTTACACGAGCAAAACGAAGAATAACCATGAATGACGAAGACCAACTAGTCCTACAGAAATACGAGGAACTGATTGCCGCCTGCCGAGCAACTCAAAATCTGAGCACGGAAGATGAACTCAGCATCTTCCGTGCATTCAACATTGCTCGCAACGCCCATGCCGACACCCGCCGCAAGTCGGGCGAGCTCTATATTTTCCACCCTCTCGCTGTCGCCATGATTGCCGTCAGCGAGGTGGGATTGGGACCCATCGCGGTTATCTGCGCCTTGCTTCACGATGTTGTGGAGGATACCGACATCACGCTCGACAACATAAGAGTCATCTTTGGCGACCGCGCGGCACGTATCGTTGACGGCGTCACCAAAATCGACAAGGCCACCATGATTGCCGAGCTGAACAACGACTTCTCGTCGCAAGCCGAGAACTACCGCAAGATTCTGCTCGCCATGTGCGACGATGCCTATGTCATCTTCCTCAAACTTTGCGACCGACTCCACAACATGCGAACCCTCGGCTCGATGAAGGACACCAAGAAGTTGGCCATCTCTTCCGAAACTCAATACTTCTACATCCCTCTCGCTCACCGGCTTGGTCTTTATGCCATTAAAACCGAGCTTGAAGACTTGGTGATGCAATACACCAATCCTGACAAATACGCCGAAATCAAGTCTCAAATTAGCCAGACTTCCGAAACAGAACATCGCCTGCAGGAATGCTTCATCAAGCCAATCCTCGATATGCTTGATGCCGGCGGCTTTAAATACACCTTCAAGTCGCGCGTCAAATCCGTTTACTCCTGCTGGAAGAAAATGCAGAACAAAGGCGTTCCCTTCGAGGAAATTTTCGACCTCTATGCTATGCGTATCATCCTCGACATACCCCACGAGGGTCTCACCGAAGAAGAGTTCCATAAGCTCGAAAAAGAGGAATGCTTCAAAGTCTATGCTCTCATTACCAACCTCTACCGCCCTCAGCCGTCTCGTTTCCGCGACTGGATTTCCAACCCCAAGAACAACGGCTACGAATCCCTCCACACCACAGTCATGAGCCCCATCGGCCGCTGGGTAGAGGTTCAGATCCGCACACGTCGCATGGATCAAATCGCCGAAAAAGGCATGGCTGCCCACTTCCTCTACAAAGAGGCTCACCCCAACGAAACTCTCAAGCAAAGCCCTGTCGAAGAGTGGCTGCAACAAATACGCACCTCGCTTGAAGACCCTAACAAGAATGCTCTCGACCTTGTTGAGGAATTCAAGGAAAACCTCTATACCAAAGAGATTTACATCTTCACCCCCAAGGGCGAAACAATCAAGCTCCCTTCTCGTAGTTCCGTTCTCGACTTCGCCTATGCCATCCATACTCAACTCGGCGACCATTGCATCGGAGCAAAAGTCAACGCCCGCGTGGTTTCTACCGGATACCGTCTCCATAGTGGCGAACAAGTGCAAATCCTAACCTCTCAAAAAAGCACTCCCGTCGAATCTTGGCTCGACGAGGTGCAAACCCCTCGCGCCAAAGAGCATATCAAAGACTTCCTCCGCAACCAGAAACGCGACCACCGCGCCGAAGGCGAGAAACGCCTCAGCGAATTCCTCCACAAAGAAAAAATCAACAAGACTGCTGGTCGTATTGCTCGACTCAAACAATTTACAGGTGTCGATAACGACATCGAGCTCTACTACCGCATCGCTACTGGCCAAATCTCCGAAGACGACATGCGCCAATGTTTCCACCTGAACAAAAACAAACCGCAGCTGCTCTTCCTTCGCCAACCTGGCGACCTCGCCACCCCTACCACATCGCCTTTCCTTACCGACGAGGCTCACCAAAACCTTCATGCCGAACCTGCGTCATGCTGCAAACCCGTTCAGGGCGACCGCGTGATTGG
>CADBOG010000071.1 GCA_902796265.1 uncultured Bacteroidota bacterium | reverse complement strand
TCCACTTTGAGTGCCTTGATGGTATTGGCTATGTCATTCATTGCTTTTTCTGTGTTTTTCTCGAAACATTTGGCGATTTCTCGAATTTTTTGTGTATTTTTGCAGTGTGGCATGAGAATTATTATGTTTTGGTATTATTTTGCAAAATTACTAAAATTCAGTAATATATGCTAGTTTTCATGCCATTTTTTTTCAACATTTTTAACTCCCGAAACTTGAATAGTAAAACAATAGCAGGAAAAAAAGGATTGCTCTCTAACGAAAAACAAATAAACAACACAAATGACAAACGCAGACTTTTGGAAGCAGATTGACTCTATCGTAAGCGGTGGATTCTCACCCGAAGGGCTGCAAATGCTTGATTATTATGCAGAGTTATTTATCAATGGAAGGCTTGTATATAAACGATTTTCACCGTTCGAACAGCATGGCTGCTCAACGGGAGGTGCAACGCATGTCATTGCATCCCTACTCGCGGGAGCAGAAAGTCGCTCAGATAGAGGAGTTGCACCGTATGGCGACAACTTCAAAAGAGAACTCCAATGCGGAGCGCAGCAAGCTGAATGTATAGAGCGTTGGGCCAGACGGACAAACTGCTGGACAAATAGCGTGGACACAACGCTGTCCCAATCACTTGGTGAGAAGATAGCAGAAGGCGGTGAGGCCAAGGTTTACAACCATGGCGCAACACTCATCAAAACCATAGGGCTCGATTATTTCGTCCAACCGATTCTGGCACTTGACCGCATATCACTACACAACGCATATTTCCCAGAGACGAAACTGACCGTGCTTGGTTTCGGACGAACCGAAGAAGGAGACTTCAAGATTGTGGTTGAGCAGTCTTTTGTCGAGGGTAAGCATGTGAAGGACACTCAGATTGCAGGCTATATGGATAAGATGGGCTTCTCTCTTGTCAACCCACGCAATTGGACTTATGCCACACCGAATATCTACCTCAGTGATATGCATGATGAAAATGTACTTCAAACTGCTGATGGCACGATAGTTGTAGTTGACTGCGACATCCGAATCAATGTGCATAATTTGAACGCTGGCGGCACAAGAAACTTTTCCACGGAAGTTGAACTAATTAAACCGTAAACACAGGAATATAAACTAAACAATAGAAACATCTAGAAAACAAAGATAACAACGAAGACAACATATTGAGCTTGACGCTCTTGTTCCCTTAACGTAAACGGTCTGGAAAACTATTACTTGATACGGAAATAAGATTGCGGATAGTTCACGTATTGGCGTGAATTCTTTCCCACTTATTTGTATCAAGGTATTTCCAGACCACCCGCGTTAAGAATAAGTGGCAATTAGCAACGAAAGGATTTGCGCCTTTCTTTATGCCCCATATTCAAACATCGGCTTCCGGCTCAATTGCTGGAAGTCAAAATAAGTTTAACTGAAATAATACATTATGATCATTGAATCAATTATTGTGATTGCTGCATATCTGATTGCAATTGGAGGATCTGTGGTATCACTGTACAAAAAACTAAAAAAGCGTTCTATGACCGAACTGAATAATCAACTTGTGGATAAGACTCTATCCAACAAACAGCATTCCATGTTTTTTTTCAAAAAATGAACAAACAATTAGGATTCACAAAAAATAATTAATAACAAACACATTGAAACAATGAAGAAAATTATTATGCTATGTGTAGCGATGATCACCCTCTCAGCTACAGCACAAGTTCGCGTTTTGGCAACAGACCAAAAACCCGATACCAATTTGCAGAAACTCTCAATAATGTTCAACTATGACGATCCCCCTTCGAGTCTGCTTATGGAATCTGCCTATTATCGCCGAACGGCACTTAACATATACCTTATTGGTGGTGCAGCAAGTGGACTGCTTTTTTTACTCGGTGATATACAGGCTAAACAAACTATCAGTGGAGTAAGTCCTTTACCAGCGCTTGGTGCTGTCACGGCCATAGCGACAGGTATCACTGCACTTGTTTTTGAGTATGTTTCGATATCAATGGAGCGTCGAGCTGGTGAGCAATTGAAACGAATTACCATATCAGCAGGCGGTGTATCATATCATTTTTGAGCATGCATATAGCAATCTTCTGCGACTCGTCGATACATCGCTGTTATGACCCGCAATCTAGATAAGCGAAGGGAGCGTTAAAATTGGCGCTCCCTTTATTATTTACAATGTTTATTTTACCAGGTCGTATCCAGTGCTACGACCGCCCGACTCTGTGCGGACGAGGATACCTTTGGCGACGAGGTCTTGCAGGTCACGCAGGGCAGTGTCGGGAGAACATTTATTAATCTTTGCCCATTTGGAGGAGGTTAATTTGCCCTCGATTGTTTTTGTGCGGATATGGTATTCTCCGCATATTTTGCGGCAAATATACAACTTTTTCTCCGCATAGCAAAAAAATGATGTGCAATCGTATGGATTGCTCCTCTTCGTAGTGGTTTGTGATCAAAGGCCACAGTTTTGTTTCGCATAACTACCCTCTTTTGTGCCGTTTTGGCATTCGCACAGGGATGGTTTGAACACTTAGTACTCTCTGCTTCCTCAAGAGGGGGTTGTCTTACTATTATTATATCTTTGATATAATAATAAATAGCTGATAATCCGCTGTTTATTATTGTGATGTAATTATACTGTAATTCTAGGGTAACTCTAGGGTAATTCTAGGGTAACTCTAGGGTGGGGTAAAGGTAGCTTATAGGTGGGTAGGAGGTAGCTTATAGGTAGGTAGTGATATACAATAGAGTTGGGTTGGAGTTGGGTTGGAGTTGGGTTGGAGTTGGGTTGGAGTTGGGTTGGAGTTGGGTTGGAGTTGGGTTGGAGTTGGGTTGGAGTTGGATGGGAGCTGTATTGGAGCAGCTATTATTACGACATATTAACATGTAAGAATATAAAAACAGAGACGGCCGCGAAAGCGGCCGCCTCTGTTTAGTTGTTGTTGTTGTTTAGATTAGAAGCAGTAGCGGACGCCAAAAGCGAGGGCTCCGAAATGAATGCGGTTGGCATCGCCGTAGTGGTCTTCGGGGAAGAAGAGGTAAGCCATGGGGCGATAGTCGAGTGAGAGCTTGAGGGGTACAGCGTCGAACTTGTACTCGATGCCGCCTTGACCGCAAACGGAAAGAGTTACATCGGTGTAGTTGCTCGATGACCAAATTCCGATGTTGCCACCAACGCCAATGAACCAACCAAAGTTGCCTACGATGTTGAAAGTCCACTGATAGATACCAGTTGCACTGAACTCGCTGTAGTGTTTGTGGCCAAGCCAACCGAAGTCGAGTTCAAGTCTATTCTTGTCGCTTAATCCGTGCTGGTAGGAGAGCTCTGCACCTAAATCGAGATTTGCGTCATAGTCGACATTGATACGAGCACCAAGTGCGTTCTGTGCTGATGCTGAAGCTGCAAAGGCAACGATTGCCAAAAGTGTAAAAATTACTTTTTTCATGTTTTGGATTTTTGATTTTTAATAAGTGAATTTCAGTTGTATTGAGTAAAAAGATGGTGTGTTTTGTATTCGAAACAAAAATGCAAAGTTAAGCTTTTATTTTGGTTTGGGGATAATTAAAGGTGAAAAAACAAATAATTAACACGTATTTTGTTGGATGTCAATGGTGTGTGTCTGTAATGTGGAATAATAAGGATATTGAAGAAGTGTGGAAATCAAAAAAAATAGTATTTTTGCAAATTCGGAATATTGGATTTATTTAGCGAGAAATGTTGCAAATATCTAATTTTACACTTGATACTCTTGACCGCATAATCTTCGGAGGCGAGCAGTTTGCTGTAGACGATGCCACTATGAGGGGCATTGGCGACTGTCATGATTTTCTGAAAAACTTTGCCGCCAACAAGATTATCTACGGTATAAATACAGGTTTTGGTCCTATGGCTCAATGGAGGGTCGACGACCAGTTTTTGAGCGACTTGCAATACAATATAATTAGAAGCCATTCGACTGGTGCGGGTGAGCCGTTGGAGGATATGTATGTCCGCGCAGCGATGATTGCTCGCCTAGGGTCGATTCTGCAATGCCGTTCGGGTGTGCATCCTGAGGTTGCGCAGCTACTCGTGGAGTTTATTAATAGAGGAATATGCCCGTTTGTGCCTCGCCACGGAAGTGTTGGCGCAAGCGGTGACCTTGTGCAATTGGCACATATAGCTCTTACTCTTATCGGTGAGGGCAAAGTGCATTATAAGGGCGAGTGGCGCAAGACTGCCGATGTGCTGAAAGAGAATGGATTGAAACCCATCCATATCCATATTCGCGAAGGTCTATCGATTACCAACGGCACTTCGGTGATGACTGGTATAGCCTGTGTAAATCAGCATTATGCAATGAGGCTTTTGGATTGGTCGATTTTGGCAAGTGTGTGGATGAATGAGATAGCATCGAGTTACAATGACTTGATGGCGGCTCCTTTGAACGAGAGTCGTCGTCATAGTGGCCAGATAGAGGTGGCAAGGAGGATGCGTGAGATTTCGGCCGACAGCAAGTTGCTTCTGAACCGCGAGCATGAGCTCTACAATGGCGGACACATGAGCGACACTACTTTCGGCCATAAGGTGCAGCCTTACTACTCGTTGCGTTGCACACCGCAGATTATGGGACCGATATTGGAGACTTTGCAGCAGAGCGGCCGTATTCTCGAGGAGGAGCTGCAGTCGGCAAGCGACAACCCGATTGTCGACCCTGTGACCCAGAATGTTTATCATGGCGGTAATTTCCACGGTGACTATATCTCGCTTGAGGAGGACAAGGTGAAGATTGCAACTGTGCGTATGGCAATGACGGCGGAACGCCAATTGAACTATCTGTTCCACGACAGGATTAACGGCATATTGCCCCCGTTCCTTAATATGGGTACATTGGGATTGAACTACGGCATGCAGGCGTGCCAGTTTACCGCCACATCGACCACAGCTGAGTGTCAGACATTGGCGATGCCCAACTATGTCCACAGCATTCCCAACAACAACGACAATCAGGATATTGTAAGTATGGGAACCAATACGGCACTGCTATGTAAGACGGTGATAGACAACGCATATCAGGTGATGTCGATACTCTTTATCGCCCTTGCGCAGGCAACAGATTGCCTGAATGTGAGCGACCGCTTGTGTTCCGCTACACGCAAAGAGTATGATGCTGTGAGGAAGATTATACCGATGTTCGTCGAAGACAATCCTTTCTATGAGCAGATTGCAGAGGTGGAGAAATATTTGAGATAATTGATAATTAACAACCGTCGGGGTTGAATAGAATATAATTGAAGATGAAATACGCATTAGTGACAGGAGCTTCCAGAGGGTTGGGACGGGCAATTGCGCTACGTCTCGCCAAAGACGGCTTTTCAGTCATAATCAACTATAACCGCAGCGACGATGCTGCCCGTGAGGTGCTTGAAGAGATTGTGCTTGAGGGCGGTAGCGGAGAATTGATGCGCTTTGATGTCAGCGACTCTGCAGCCGTTGACGCAGCCATCGAGGGATGGGAAACGGCTCATCCGGATGACTACATTTCTGTTTTGGTCAACAATGCGGGCATACGTCAGGATAACATACTGGTATTCATGACCGACGAGCAATGGCATAGTGTGTTGAACACAACCCTCGATGGATTCTTCTACCTCACTCGCCGTGTTGTGAAAGGCATGATGACGCACCGCAATGGCCGTATAGTCAACATATCGTCGGTGTCGGGATTGAAGGGGATGCCAGGACAATGTAATTATTCGGCAGCGAAGGCTGGCATAATTGGTGTCAGCAAGGCTCTGGCTCAAGAGGTTGCGAAACGCAAGGTTACGGTCAATGTTGTTGCCCCGGGATTCATAGAGACTGATATGACGCAGGATATCCCCATCGATGAGATAAAACGTATCGTGCCTTTGGGTCGCATAGGCAAGCCTGATGAGGTGGCGGCATTGGTATCCTTCCTTGCTTCTGACGAATCTGCTTACATTACAGGTGAGGTGATTTCGATAAACGGAGGAGTGATGTAAGAATCGAAAATGAATAATAATGATAAGAAACAGATAATAAACGTTTTTAACCTTAAATACCACATAATAGTATGAAGAAAGTAGTTTTTTCAATTGTAATGATGCTTGCTGTATCGGTGAGCTTTGCACAAGATATTGATGTTCCGCAGGAGAGAGGAGCTGTTAAGACTCCTTCTGGATATCAAGGATTTATTGACCAAGGTCCGGCATTGCGATTCATGGAGGATTGGAAATCATCGATTAGCTTCTCTACGACGCATGGTTTCTATTTCAACGGAAACACCTACGTTGGTGTCGGTGTCTCGTTCGAAGGCAACAATGATATGTTTGTGATGCCCTTGTACACAGCGTTGAAATATAATTTCACGTATAATAAAAAGGTGACACCTACTGTGCAGATTCGTGTCGGCTCGTATGTGGGAAACAATGTTGGAACCTATGGCGATTTTTCCTTTGGATTCCGTTTCGGTTCGTCTCGCGACTTTGCCATCAATGTGATGGCAGCTGCCAGTTTCTTTTCTAATTACAAATCTTATGTAACTGAATGGGATTCTGCAGAAGAAGTTTACGTACGTTATAACAAAACTATCAATCCGTCAAGCCTGGCTTTGCGTATTGGAATTGAATGGTAATGAGAAGAGTAGTCATCACAGGTTCGGGCATTTGGTCCTGTTTGGGATGTAATCTTGATGAGGTTCGCAACTCGCTTTATGAAGGCCGTTCAGGCATTGGTGTGGAACCAGAACGTATAGGTTATGGCTACCAGTCGTCGCTCACTGGTATCGTCAAGAAGCCTGCCCTTAAAGGTGTCCTTGAACGCCGTCTGCGTGTAGGCCTTTCAGAGGAAGCGGAATATGCCTATATGGCTACACGCGAAGCTCTTGCCAATGCAGGAGTGGATGAGGATTATCTGCTCAAGAACGAAGTGGGAGTGTTGTTCGGCAATGACTCATCGGCAAAGGCTGTAGTGGAATCTGCCAACATCATGGCGGAGAAGAAGGACTCGTCGCTGCTGGGGTCGGGTTGGATATTCCAGTCGATGAATTCGACCGTTAATATGAATATGAGCACCATATTCCATTTGAGGGGTATCAACTTCAGCGTTAGTGCCGCCTGTGCAAGTGGCTCGCATGCAATAGGATTGGGATACCTCTTCATAAAGCATGGCTTGCAGGATATGGTGATTTGTGGTGGTGCGCAAGAGACCAATTATTATAGTATGGCTTCGTTTGATGCCCTTGGGGCATTCTCGAAGCGCATGGATGAACCGACAAAGGCTTCCCGTCCCTTCGACCGCGACCGCGACGGACTTATTCCTTCGGGAGGAGCAGCAGCTTTGGTTCTTGAGGATTACGAACATGCCGTTGCGCGTGGAGCTACGATATTAGCTGAGGTGGGAGGCTATGGCTTCTCCTCAAATGGCAGCGGCATCTCGCAGGCAAGTGCCGAAGGATCGGTGTTGGCTATGCGTCGCTCGATGGAAGATGCAGGGGTGCAGGTCGCTGATATTGATTATGTTAATGCGCATGCGACTTCGACCCATCAAGGAGATATGAATGAGGCTATCGCCCTCGACAATCTCTTTCGTGGTCAGCGTGCATGGATTAGTTCAACAAAGAGCATGACCGGTCACGAGTGCTGGATGGCAGGAGCAAGCGAAATAGTTTATTGTCTCTTGATGATGCAGAACAACTTTGTGGCACCCAACATCAATTTCGAGAATCCCGACGAATATAGTGCAAATCTGCATATTGCGGCTCAACGAGTGGATACGAATGTTGACACGGTGTTGAGCAACTCGTTTGGTTTTGGAGGCACAAACAGCTCGCTGGTGATAAGGAAACTGAAGTAAGGTTGAGATTCGTGCATCCATAAGCACTCATTGCTTGATTGCTTAATAGTTATTTAAAGAGTCTAATTGTTAAATCGATATTTATAATAGATGAATCTTTCACCCTCATTAGAAAAAGCATACCTTCACGACGGAATGACCGCGCGAGAGGCACAACGCAAGGCCGAATGGATAACCTTCGGACCTGTGGTGTTTCAGGCTTCGCGCATCATGGTGAAATGGGGCATTCTCGAGATGCTTCGCAACAGCGACAACGGCTTGACGATGAGTGACATCGTTGAACGTACGGGAAAGACTCCTTACGCCATAAAGGTTCTGATGGAGGCATCGTTGTGCATCGGTACAGTCATCTTGGCAGAGGATAAGGAACATTTCTTGCTCACCAAGACAGGTTGGTGCCTGTTGGCCGACCGCTTGACGCAGGTGAATATGGCATTCAATCACGATGTTAACTATGAGGGTTGGTTCCGTTTGGAAGAGTCCCTCGAGGAAGGTCGTCCTGTGGGCTTGGAACATTTCGGTGATTGGCCGACGGTTTATGAGGGGCTTTCGAGTTTGCCTAAACAGGTGCAAGACAGCTGGTTCGGTTTTGACCATTTCTATTCCGACAACTCGTTCGATGAGGCGTTGGCTCTGGTTTTCAGCCGAGAACCAAAGACGCTACTTGATGTTGGAGGCAATACCGGACG
>CADBOG010000070.1 GCA_902796265.1 uncultured Bacteroidota bacterium | reverse complement strand
TTTCGGACTTGTCGTAGATGGACATCAGCGTGATGTTGATGTCGCTCTCCGTCTGCTGCACATTATATGTAATGACCCTCGCACCGCTGCTCTTGCCCTTGCCTTTCGAGGCGATGGCCATACGGTGCTTGTAGGTGTTGCCGCCCAGCGAAGTGCCGCTGAAGGGATTGCGCTCCAACTCGTCGAGGAACGTGTTGTAGTCGTCGACAAAAGAGCGGTACTTCTTGGCCAGTGCTTTGGCGCGGCGCTCGAATTCGGGCAGATAATCGAACGTAACCATTATGCGAAGAGTTTTCGTGCGTCCTTGCGGGCCTTGCCGGCGTGCAGTTCGTCGAAGGCCGTGGTGAGGCTTTCCTTCACCATCTGCTGCTCCGCGGTTGTGCCGCCCTGCTCAATCTTCGCGCCAAGCGAGAGCATCGCCTCGATGAGGTGCCGCATCGTGCTGCTCCGCCCGTCGTAGGATATTGTCACTGTTGCCATGATACGTTGTCTTTAATTTTTTCTGATATTGTAACGGCGAGATTTTGTTTTTATTGTGCCCTTCGGAAAAAAATCACTACTTTTGACGATTGGGCGGATGGAGAAATAGCGGTAATTTTGCAGTCGGATTCTGACAACGGAAGAGTAACGTAAACAGTTGAATTATATGAAACCAAACTACAAGAACTGGATGCCGAAAGGCATGATTTGGAGTGCGGCGGCGGGATGTGCCTTATCCCCACCGATAACGGTCTTTTCATGAGCCGCGGGGAGGCCACCTGGATTGGGCTGAAAGGTTCCGCAATACTCATGGGGAAGAAATAGCCACACCTGCTTTGTCCGCCACCGCAAAGACGGAGTCTGGTAACGCAGTCGCCTTTTTTTGCGACGGTTGCTACTCATTGAATCCGTTGGAGTATTGTGAACAACTACCGATGCTGTGCGAACATGTAGTCGGCCACAAATTGTATGTTATCCTGCAGCAGCTTATGTCCATGTTCTTGCCCTTGAAAGCTTTTAAGCGACACATCAGAAAGCATACCCAAATCAATCATGGTACAGACAGCAGAATAGTCGATAGCATTGGGATTCATCAATAGTCCCTGCCCGTATTGTGCCGAAAAGTCGGGGTCGTAGAAAGGGTTGTCCTTGTGTTTAATGGCAGGGATATAACCAGTGATTATCAGAACCCCACTGTCAGGAGTGCCCATAAGAGCCATCATACCATCGGTGGTGTGCTCGCGCACGGTGTCGCGCAAATGATTCAGATAGTCTTCAGGAAGCTGCACCTTTATTTTCTTCTTATAGAACTCCGTCAGCTTATCAAGTCCTTTGACAAACACTATCGGTTTGCCACCACTGGCTTTGCGGAACTGCTCCTTGTTCGATGGTGCCAGGCTCCGCTGGTAATCGTAGTCGCGCACCTGTTTGAGAATGGCGTCGACGTCTTCTGTGGGTATATCGACTAAGGTGCCACATTGAAAAAACTTATCGTTGTAGCGGACAAGCCCCATGAAAACGTTCTTCTCGCCATCGGCTAGTGAGAGATTGTTGATCCACCGCTCGTCAAAAGAGTATTTCTCGACTGAGTATTCGCTGTTATTGGCGAGGTCGCGCACTCGGATAGTGTCAATCTCGTTGCCTATGATACGATAGCAACGGTTGGTGAACAGTGTAGAGTCTAAGTCTATACGTTGTCCCGAAAGGGCTGCGAGCCATTCGGCCGGGGTGAGCATCGCCATATTGTGCCGGTCGGTGTATAGATGTTGAAGATATGAGACGTATGCTTTCATTTCAGCATGCTGGTCGTGACTAATCTCCTCTATGCTATCTTCAAAATCCAAATAGCCACGCAGATTGATATAACTATTCATGAAAATCCACTCCAAGCGCTTTCTCATCTGCCAGAAGTCTGTTTGCATTACCGGGTCGTGCAAGTATTCTACGAGTTCAGGAGTGTCGGGAGCATCATCATACTCGCGGTCGAAGATGCTGTAGATGTCCCACGAGACCGAGGCTATGCCAGGATTCTCGGGGTTGATAAAACGATTTGAGCCGAACGACTGTATGATGTCCCACAGCAGCAGTTGGACATCCTGTGGGTTAGGTTCTCCAGGATAGTATTCTGAGGTATCGTGGAACGGCATGGTCTTCCCATAGCGTTTTTTAAAGGTGTCTATAAGGGTTTCCCAAATTCCCAAACCAGTACAGATGTCCTCGAAATAGCCAGTAAGTCTCTTGGCTGCAACACTAATGTCGTTCCCGTCGGGGAAAACGTCTTCTATACCACTGTGAGCCAATAGTTGTGCCACTTGGTTGGCAATGCCGGCGAAATACTGGTCGCTGTCGGCTCTCATTCCATCCGGATGCATCTTTCGCCATTCTGCTGGATATATTTTCTTGATGTTCATAGAGCATTATAATTATTACTCACCCTAAAACGTGACGGCAAATGATTTATTGTTTGTGGCGCGTATTATTTGTCTCTTTCAAGCAAAATGTAATACATTTGATTGTCTGTCATCTTGCCGTCTATGTGAGCAAGCAAGGCGTCTGGGTTGCGCAATGCTTTGTTC
>CADBOG010000069.1 GCA_902796265.1 uncultured Bacteroidota bacterium | reverse complement strand
TCGGGGTTGGCCTTGAGCCGTTGCACCAGTTCGTACATACCGGGCATTTCGCCGGGGAGCGACTCTTCCCAGCGTGACATATACATGGCTATGGCCTCAGCAAATTCGGGGTAGAGTGTCTGCCGTTCGCTGATGACTTGGCGAGAGTCTTCGCCGGCATCGATGCGGTCGCGAAACTGTTGGTCGCACACGTGTCGCCAGAAGAACCAGTATTTGGCTTCATCGCCACCAAAGTAGGGCAGAAACACTTGTTCGGGTTCCCAGCGGACAAGTACGTTGCCGAAGTCGAAGATGATGTTTTCCATAGATAAGTGCGCGTTATATTGACATGAATATAACGCGCACGATGTCGTTTTATTGTTCTTATTGCAATTTGAATGTTATCGGAAGTGTGTATTGCACGCGGACGGGGTTGCCGTTTACGCGACCGGGTTTCCATTTAGGCATGGCGTTGACCACACGCAGGGCTTCCTCGTCGCAGCCGCCGCCAATGCCGCGTAGCACCTCGGCATCGGCCACACTGCCGTCGGCATCGATAGCAAAACGAACCAGCACTTTGCCTTGGATGTTGTCACGTTTTGCCTGCTCAGGATAGCGGATGTTGTCGGCAATGAATTTGGAGAGTGCTTCCATGCCGCCGGCAAATTCGGGACTGTTTTCTGCGCAGAGTGCGGATGCATCGTCAGATGCGGCAATGGTGACTTGTCCTGGAGTCGTGTCGGCAGGGACTGTTTGGGAGACGGTTGTTGGCTCTTCGGTGTCGTTGGCTTTTTCGGCAGCGGGCTGGCAGCCTACCACCATCATCAGCGCTGCCACGGGTAGCACCGTCAAAAGTTTCCATGCGCCGTAGCGCGTTTTGGGTTTGTTCATCATAGCGATACGATTTTTAATCTTAATACTTTGAAAATTATTTGTGATATGGCCATATCCTATACCGGTTGTCTGCCTGTAGAGCAGATGAAGATACTCTTTTCGGTTGCAGATTCCAAGCGATGTGGCATCGGCTTGGAATTCATGGACGGCACGCATTTCATATGTCATGAGCCAGGCAAAGGGGTTGAACCACGCCACGCAACACAATGTGCGCATGACGATGAGGTCGAGGGTGTGTGTGCGGCGCACATGTAAAGACTCGTGGGCCAGAATGCAGAGAAGCTCGTCGTTGCTAAGGCTGCGGGTTCCGACAACTATCTGGTTGAAGAACGAATAGGGGGCGGTATCGTCTGGTAGAAGAATGAGTGATGCGCCATGTGGTATCGTATAACCATCTTTTTCTCCGTAGACAGGATGCTTCCTCCGTAGCATAAGGACTATTGCTGCCTGACCTATCACCTGAAATACGAGAGCGACGAGTGTAACCGCAAATCCGAGGTAATAAACTATAGGGATGATGTCTGTTGGGTAGTAAGTTGCTGTTTCCGATGTTGTAGTGACCTCACGAAGTAATATGGGTTCTGCTTGCATGCCGTAAATCAACGAAGTAGAAAGTGCTTGAGGAAGTCGGATGAGTGGGAATACGAGACTGAATACCAATGTGACTAGGAGGTACAGTCGCGAGAGCTGGAACCAACGGTCGCGACGCAGCAATATTGCGTAGAGGCCATAAAACAACCCTGTGGCAATGGTCGAGAAAAGAATCCAGTGTATCATGACTCAAGTGCTTTTGTGATGGCTTCCAAATCTTCAAGTGATACTTCCTTGCGGTCGACAAGGAAGCTCACCAAAGCACGTGCCGATGAGCCGAAATAATTCTTTGTCATTCGTCCCAGTATTATTTGAGTATACTCGTCGCGTGAGATAAGTGGATAGTAACGATTGCTGCGGTTGAATGTCTCGTGTCCTACGAAGCCCTTCTGCTCTAAAATGCGCACCATGGTGAGCACCGTGTTGTATGCTACATCGCTTTCGACGGCTGCAACTATCTCGTTGGCAAAGCCTTTTCCAATATTCCAGATTGCTTGCATCACCTGTTCTTCGGCTTTGGTTAGCTCTTTAATCTCCGTTGTTTTCATATTTAAAAATAGTATTGTGTAATTAATTTTTTAGTTTAGAAACGAAGAATTGAAATAAATATTGTGTGTCATAGATATTTTCTTCAAAAAAAAGAGAGGCTACCCATGTAGTCTCTCTTAAGTATGTTGTAAGTAAGAAACTTATCTGTTGGCGTACATTTCCTCGTAGTATTTCATGTAGTCGCCGCTGGTGACGTTGTCCATCCAGTCTTGGTTGTCGAGGTACCAGCGCACGGTTTT
>CADBOG010000068.1 GCA_902796265.1 uncultured Bacteroidota bacterium | reverse complement strand
CGAAGAAATGACGACTCTGCCTGCTCTTTGGTAGTTCTCTGTACCTTTCCTATGGCTTGGGAACAGTTTGGCTAGTTGGGTACAAATGCTCCAAGTTCAACCCCATTGAGCACCGCCTCTTCTCCCAGATATCCCGCTCTTGGAGCGGAACTCCACTCTTCTCCATCGCTGATGCCTGCCGCAGGGCTGCAAATACCGTGACAAAGAAAGGTCTGAAAGTTTTTGCTGAGATTGTGGACAAGGTGTATGAAACCAAAAGGAAAGTGAATGAGTCTTTCCTCGTCAGACTCGCTAATCAGGTCGTCTTCGACGATTATCTCCATAATTGGAACTACTGCATTTCTCCTTCCGTATCGTATCATGTTATTTTTTAATCATTATTAAGTGCATTTCATTGGCCTACGAACCCGTGTTCTTTTAAAAGACAGTGTCGTTGTTTGGCTGGTTCTGTCGGATGCTGTCGTCGAGATTTTTTATAACACGCTCCATCATTGGCTCGAAAACCCTCTGGTGTCGTATGTAGTAGGCAAGGCTGCTGTCGAAGTCGGCCTGCGAGATGTTGAATCTCTTTAGGAGTGAATCTTTTGCAGCACGCGACTGGAACCCTATTGAATCCTGATAACGTGACGCTACCATATAGTCGTAGCCTTCGATGATATAGTACTCGCTCATTATGGCGGTCATCGTTGCTGTGTCTAATAGATTGTCTGGTTTATGCTCTCGTTTGCAGCTTGTCAAGATGACGATGAGGCTCAATGTGATGATGTAGAAGCACTGTTTCATAATAAAAAAACCGCAATCTTTAATTGCGGCTCTTGTGGAAGTTACTGGATTCGAACCAGTGACCCCTTGCTTGTAAGGCAAGTGCTCTGAACCGGCTGAGCTAAACTTCCTTAAATGAGATTGCAAAAGTACTACTTTTTTGCAATATGACAAAATTTTTCTTGTATTGTGGTTGATATTATTGTGCGATAGATTGAAAATGAGTGTGGTATGGGATGATTTTTTTTATTGTAGATTACTTGAATGGGCCTAAAAAATTTATTTTTGGGAACTGAAATTCTGCATTTCGACCAATGATTTGTAGGTGCCTCCGAGTGCCATAAGTTCGTTGTGAGTGCCTTTCTCAACTATGTTCCCGTGATCCATCACCACAATGAGGTCGGCGTTCTCAATGGTTGAAAGGCGATGGGCAATGACTATCGTTGTGCGTCCTTTCATCATGTTGTCGAGTGCAAGCTGTACGGCCTTTTGTGACTCGTTGTCGAGTGCCGAGGTGGCTTCGTCGAGAATCATGATTGGTGGGTCGCGTAGTATGGCTCGGGCAATGCTGATTCGCTGCCTTTGACCACCGCTCAATGCACTCCCGTGGTCTCCAACAGAGGTGTCGTATCCGTCGGGCATCTGCATGATGAAGTCGTCGGCTGCTGCCAATTTGGCAGCATAACGGATTTGGTCTATTGTGACTCCCTCCATTCCGAATGTGATATTGTTGGCTATGCTGTCGTTGAAAAGTATGCAATTCTGAGAAACTACACCGATGTTTCGACGCAAGGAATTGATGTTCATCTCTTTGATGTCGATGCCGTCGATGGTGATATGTCCGCTGTCGGGGTCGTAGAATCGCGGCAAGAGGTCGGCAAGTGTTGTCTTTCCGGCTCCCGATGGACCTACGATGGCAACCTTCACTCCTCGGGGTATTGTAAGGTTGACATTTTGAAGAACTGGCACACGATGGCCGTCTTCTCTGTCGTATGCGAAACAGATTCCTTGATAACGTATCGCACTCTTGAATTCGGGCATCATAATGGCATCGGTTTTCTCTGTTATGCGTTCATCGGCGTCCATGATTTCGAAGAGGCGTTTTGCCGATGCGCTTCCTTTCTGAAGGCTGCTATAGGCTTCTGTTATGCCGTGAATTGGTGGTATCAGTCGTGCAAATAGGATGACGAAGAGTATGAATACAGATGGCTGTAGGCCGCCTGCAATCACCGAACTGCCACCAAGGACAAGAATAAACCCAAGTCCAAGGGTGCCAAGTACTTCCGAGAGCGGTCCACCTGCTTGCCTCCGCCAGGCTACCCGCATCATGCGCCGATTATACTCATTGTTGGCTTTGTCGAATACCTCTTGGCGATGCTCTTCACGACGGTAAGCTTTCACTACTTCCAGGTTGTCGAGGGTCTCTTTATATGCCGACATCATGTCGCCAAGATTTTCCTGTCCTCTCAATGCATTCTTTTTAAGGCTTTTGCCAATCTTGCTGATGAGCAGAACGGCAGGGGGGATGACTACCACGAAAAGCAGAAAGAGTTTGGGACTTATGAAGATAAGGGCTGCAGTGAAGACTATGACGTTTATGGGGTCCTTGACGAGTGACTGGAGGGTTTTGACGATACTCCACTCTATATCTGCTAGGTCGCCAGACAAACGGCTGATTATGTCACCTTTGCGTTTGCCCTTGAAGTAGGAGACGGGCAGGATGGTCATGTGCAGATAGAGGTCGTCACGCAGGCGTTGTGGTATTCCGTTACGTATAGGACTTAGGAAAAACAGTCCCATATAGCGTGTGAAATTGTAGAGCAGTGAACATGTAAGGTATGCTCCGGCAAAGATGAAGAGACTTTTCCACAGTCCCCGGCTCTCTTTGATTTGGTACAGGTGATAGAGAGCCCATTCTGTTATTTCCGACTGGCTAAACCCGAAAACGGGTTCGGCGGCAGGCGGCTTGCTTAATCCGAAAAAGAGCTCAACAACGGGTACGATGACTACAAATGAACAGAGATTGAAGAGTATAGATAGTACATTGAAGAAGATGTTCAATCCTATTTCTTTTGGGTAGAATCGTAGATAGCGGAGTACTCTGTATATGTCCTTCATCGGGGTGTGGGTTATGCGTGATTGGTCATTTCGAAATAGTGTTTCATCACTAGTAAAGCGATGAAACGTTCACGTCGCTGGTCGCGGAACTGCATTGTGTATTCGTTGGCTGCCTGGCTGATGTTGCGGGCTGCCTCTGTATGTGATGAATAGTAGTCCATTTTCTCCTCCAAATCGCTATAGTCGTCCTTGATTTCAACGTAATGGACATCTCCTTTCAGGCGACCTTCCATGAACCAGGTCTCGCAGGTCATGGGCGGTGTGACTGCCAGTGAGTTGCTGGACATTATCCATTTAAGGTTGCTGGCTACATCGTTGCCCTCAAGTGCCATGATATACCTATAGTTGAGATGGTCATACAATGATAGGCGTGGTGATGTCGCTTTGCCGTCGACATTGGTTGAGAATAGTCCTCCTTTTGCCAAGGTATTGGCTGCATCTATGCGACTGTTGCCGGCAAAACGTTCTACGAAGAGTCTGCGGTTTTCGCGGTTGCCTATCTGACCTCTGAAGATGGCCATATCTTTTTTCTGCTCGAAGGGAGTCTTGTCTTTCAAGAAGACAAAATGACGGCATTTGTCGAGGTTCAGCAATATGGAGTTGCTGTTGTCTACTAGTGTGCTGCGACTCTTGACAACTGTGGGTGTGTCGGGTATGTCCCTGATGTCGCCAAACAGGTATTGCCATACGAGGGTGGGGGAGAACCAGCGCACTATCTCGCGGCTGTCGTAGTAATAGGTGCTACTGTTGCCTTTCTTGTGGAAGTGGGACAACGGTTTTGCATCGTTGCCTAATGGGGTCGGTTTGACTAGCTTGCAATAATATTCCACCCTCTCTTCAACATAACGCATGTCGTATCTCTCCCGACATCTATCCAGCTCTTTGTCAAGCTGCTGGCGCAGAATTGCGGCAGGGACTATCTCTCGCATCACCGCGCAAAGATAGTATAGGAACTTCGAGTTCTTGCCGCTATGTAACAGGTAATGTATTGAGGTTTGCATCTTTCGATTCCTACAGGTTGGTGATTACTATCTGTGGATTGGCGAGGGCTGAATTGGCTTTGTATTCCAGTCGTTCGGTGCGGAGTTGGCGTGAAAGGAGGTAGTCGTATATTGCTTTTGCTTCGTCGACTGTAGTGGCGTCGATGCGAATATGCATGCGTGGGTTCTTGAGCATGAAGTCGGTGATGGCGTCAAGGGCGGCAGTCGCTTCCTTGTTGAGCGGCAACAGATTGCGCCCATTCTTGGGCAGCGGCATAGGGTATCGTCCCCACAGTTCGGCTGTATGCATGACGAAATCGGCGGCGTTAAGATCTCTCTGAAGCGTGTGGGCATTACCGCTCACGATTCTTGGCATGCAGCCTTCTGAATTGACTATCACGGTGTTGGTTCCCCTTGCCGATAAGGATAGCGCTATGATGCCTTCTTCGTCGATGATGTAATGGTCGGCACCGGCTTTCTGCCGTAATACCTGAACAGTACCACTCAAGGGTTTGCCTTGATTGTCTTTGAGTTGGGCTTTTACGACGGTCATCTCTTCGGGTTGTGCTGATGGGTACAACTCGAAGGTGAAGATGTCGGTACCGCCTATACCTTTCCATTCGGTCGACTTGTTGGCGAAGTAGCCCCGTTTGCCGTCAGCGGTGACTCCCATGCAGACGTCATCTCCCTCACTGTTGATGGGCAGACCGAGATTGGTGGGACGCTGGAGATAGGTGTCGTTGAGGTTGATGAAGTAGATGTCGTATCCTCCGAACCCCTGCCATCCATCGCTCGCAAAGTAAAGGGTCTTGCTGTCGGCATGGATGAAGGGACACTTCTCGTTGCCAGGGGTGTTGACTGCTGGACCGAGGTTTTCGGCACGGCTCCAGTCGCCGTTGGGCAATCGTCGGCACACCCAGATGTCGGTACCTCCCTGGCCTCCAGCTCGGTTGCTGGCGAAGTAGAGGTATTGTCCGTCGGGCGTTATGCTTGGTTGTGACTCCCAGGTGCGCTCGCCATTGACGTTGTGTCCTGCATTCTCAAGTTTTTGCCATTCGCCCTTTTTGCGGTTGCAGTACCAGATGTCGCAGTTGTCATAACCTTTGTCATGACGTAGTACCGAATAGTAGAGTGTACGGTTGTCGGCTGTCAGCGTGACGCAACCCTCGTCGCCTTCCATATTGAATGGTGCTGTGAGTTGTGACCCTGTGTTGAAAGCTGTATCTTTCCAGCGGCTGCAAAAGAGACGCAGTTTGCGGTCGGCCATTTCGCGGCCATAGAAGCCATTGGGATTCTGTTCTGCAACTTTGCGTAGATAGTATATCTCGCTGCCGTCGTGGGTGAGGAAAGGAAGGTATTCGTCATTGCCCGACGAGGCTCCTCTCAGCACTGTTGGAAAGAATGGCACCTGGTTTTGCTGCGCATCGGCAAGAAATTCAGACCAGTAGAGATATGTGGATGCCTCTTCGTAGACGGCATCGTAGGCAGGGTTGGGCTGCTGGTTGGCAATGTCGAAATATTTGTTTAGCTGCACGACTGCCTCGGGGTACTCTTTGTAGGTGTAATGCACAATGGCCATATAATAGTATGCCAGTGCATTAGGATAGTCGGGGCAGAGTTTGAATAGACGTGTGAAGTGGTTCTTGATGACGGCAGGCCGTTCTCCAGCCTTGACAGCTGCTATGCCCATATAGAAGTATGGGTCGGCGGCGGTGCGGTTTTTTGCCGACACTTTGCGCATCAGCGTTATACATTGTTGGTAACGTTTGTTGTTGTATGCCTCCACACCCTTCTCGAAATCGCTCTTGTCGCTCCCTTTGAAGTGTGGGTGGCAGTCATCATCCTGCGCCACCAATGGGTTGAATAATGACAAGAACAGAGAGACAAAAACGACTTTGAGGACTATTTTTGTTTTCTGTATCTTCATTGGTCTCTTCGATGGTTGAGCTAGTTTGGGTTGTATTTATAGCTTATCGGGGTCGATTTCGAATGCTGGTGCATCATTGCATCCGCAGGTGTTGTTGCAGTGCAGCGCACATTCTGAGCATGGGGTCAACTCGCCGTGAAGGCGTTGCTTTACCATGTCGCTCAGCCGGTTGCGGAGCGGTGCGAGTGCAATCTTCTGTATCACCTCGTCGCAGAAAGCGTAGAGCAGCATGGTGCGTGCTGTGCGTTCGCTGATGCCGCGGCTGCGGATATAGAACATGGCTAGTTCGTCAATCTGGCCTGTGGTGCTACCATGCGAGCATTTCACGTCGTCGTTGTATATCTCCAGGAATGGTTTGCTCTGCACTGTTGCCTTGTCTGTAAGCAGTATGTTGCGGTTTGTTTGGAATGCCTCGGTCTTAACGGCACCGTCGCTAACCAGAACATGACCATTGAATGATGCATGAGCCGAATCGTCCATGATGCCTTTATAGAGTGCGTGGCTTTCGCAATGAGGTTTTAGGTGGTTGACGAAGATATAGTTGTCTGCCTGCTGCTCTTTGTCGATGAGGTAGAGGCCGTTAGCTTCGACATGACAATGTTCGCCACGCATGTTGACTTCGGCATGGTTGCGGATATGGCCACCGTTGAGGGTTATGACGCTGGTGCTGAACTGTGCTCCCTCTTCAAGCTGTGTGTAGCTGTGGTTCAGAAGTCCGCTCATGTCATTCATGTTCTGCAACTTGTAGTGCTGAACCGAGGATTCTGAGTCGGCTATTATTTCGGTGACGTTGTTGCTCATGCTACGGCTCTCTCCGATGCTGTCATCGCATTGCAGAAGTGTCAGCATGCTTCCTGAGCCAACAACTACCAGGTTGCGTGTCTGCACAAAGATGGGTTCGTTGCTGTCTATGATGTTGACTATCTGGAATTTGTATTCTTTTTTTATTCCTGCGGGAAGAAATATGAAGATTCCATCTTCGTGGTTTGTGGCATTAAGTCTCTCGTAGGCATTATCGCTTTTGTCACTTTTCCCCAAGTATTTTGCTACTGTCTCGGGTCGACGCTGACGTGCTTCAGATAGGCTTCCATAAGCCACTCCGTCGGGCTCTTCATAATAGGGATTGACACAGCGACCATTGATGACAGTGAGCTTGGTGACATCGAGGTCGGGAATATTGCAGGGATAATCTTTCTCTTCAGCTTTATCGCCTGAAGGTAGCTTCATGCCTTCGGGCATCATGGCGCTGAAGTCGACGTCGCGCCACACCTCATTCTTGCGGAGTGTGGCTCTAATGTCTCTGAATTGCTGAATGATGTCTGTCATTTTGCTGCCTCCAGTTCTTTCTTTATCCACTCGTAGCCTTTCTCTTCCAGTTCGAGTGCCAGCTCTTTGGGACCAGTCTTGACGATGCGGCCTTCGTAGAGCACATGCACAAAGTCGGGAACGATATAGTCGAGCAGTCTCTGGTAGTGGGTTATGACCACTGTGGCGTTTTCTGGCGAGCGAAGTTGGTTCACACCATTGGCGACGATACGCAAGGCGTCTATATCAAGTCCCGAGTCGGTCTCGTCAAGGATTGCTAGAGTGGGGTTAAGCATAGCCATCTGGAATATCTCGTTTTTCTTTTTCTCGCCACCCGAGAAGCCTTCATTGACCGAACGGTTGGCAAGGTTGGTGGTCATCTCTACAACCTTTTTCTTCTCTTCCATCAGTTTCAGGAATTCCGAGCCGCTCAGTGGGTCTAGACCTCTGTATTTGCGCTGCTCGTTGACAGCAGTGCGCATAAAGTTGGTGATGGTTACTCCTGGAATCTCGACAGGATACTGGAATCCGAGGAAGATGCCCTCATTGGCGCGTTGATCTACGGGCATGTCAAGTATGTTCTTGCCGTTGTATATCACCTCGCCTTCGGTGACGGTGTATTTGGGGTTGCCAGCGATGATACCTGCCAATGTGCTTTTGCCATTGCCGTTGGGTCCCATGATGGAATGGACCTCGCCTTTGTTTATATCAAGATTGATACCTTTAAGAATCTCGCGGTCGCCTATCTTTGCGTGCAAATTGCGTATTGAAAGCAATGCCATATATGTTGGTTTTTGATTGATTAATTGTGAGTTAAATAAGTTGTTTGGTCTTATTGTAAAAAACAAAGATACGTTTTTTTTCGCTATTGTGTCGATGATACTCAAAAATACGAAAAAAAAATATAAATTTGCAAAACGAAACAAATGTCATTGAATGACTTTGTTTCGTTGATAATTAAGCACATATACGTTTTTTTGAAGATACATCTTGCCATGAATGTTCCTATTGTCACGCTGACTACTGACTGGGGCGACCGCGACCATTATGTCGCTATGGTCAAGGGGAGGCTCTACAGCTCAATCCCTGATGTACGTGTTGTGGATTTGAGCCACAGCCAGGATTGGGACAGTGTGGCTGTGGCGGCTAAGATAATCCAATATGGATGTCTCTCTTTCCCGGCGGGTACAGTACATATCATCGATTTCTGTGAGGATTTGGCTAAAAGGAATTCTGCCCCCAAAATCTATCGCCCTGTGCCACTATTGGCCGAATTCAATGGGCATTATTTCCTCTGCTGCAACCGTAGGCTTCTGGAGGCTTCTCTCAATGCCGACTGTGACAGCATTGTGAATCTTCCAATGCCGGAAATAGGCTCGTCAGACGCTGATACTTTCCTGGCGTATAGCCTTTTCTGTGATGTGGCAGCGATGATTGTCAGAGGTGCTAAGCTATCAGATATTGGCGAACCCGCAGCACCTCTCGTACATCGCAGTTTTCTCAGGGCACAGTTTGACGGTAACGTAATCTCGGCTCGTCCCGATGTCATTGACCATTACGGCAATGTTACGCTCAACCTCAAGTATAGCGACTTTAAGGAATACTGTGCGGATCGCACATTTCGTCTGGAGCTTGAATTCCAGGTTGGTGCCGTCGAGCAGTTCAAGTATGTGACAATGGTGGCTCGCCATTATGGGCATGAGATTCAAGGCAATCTTGTCCTGACAGTTTCGTCTACAGGCTATCTCCAGTTGGCTATGAACCGTGGTTCTGCCGCAGAGCTTATTGGTATCAATTACTCCACTGTCTGTCGCTTTGTACTTGGTAGCTGAATGGGTTTAACTCTTGGGCGTTTTCCAATTGAAATACAGTTGTACGCCTGCCATCTGGTAGACCTGCCAGTGACCCCATTTGCCGATGCCGTTGAAGTCGGTATCCCATTTCAAGTTGAGCAAGAAGTTGGCGGAAAGGAATGTCGAGAAACGGTAGTCGAGCTTCACTTCAAAGTCGAGGTCGGTCTCGAATGACCTTTTCTTAAGCCAGCTTTTCTTTATCGATTCAAGGTCGTCGTATGGGGTGCCGTCGTCGTTCAAAGCCACCGTATACTTGGACTTGGAGAGGTCGTCCCAGCTCATGGTCTTGGGCTTCAAATAGTCATAGAAAAGCTCGGCGCGGGCATAGAGGTCGAGGTTGGGCAGAATATCCTTTTTGAGATACATCGCCTTGATGTAGGAACCAAGACCGAAATAGTGGTAGGTGTATTTTCTGTCGGGATTGAGTGTTCCGTCAGCGAGTTTGAAGTCGTCTTTCTGGATGACACCGTAAGTGTATCCGCTGTCAATCAGAGCTTTGTCGCAGACGAAGGTGGTCTTGCCAGTAAGGAACGAGAGCGATACCGACCAGTTGGCTTTCTTATGTTCAAACGAAAGAGCTGTGGTCAGGTAGGCCGGTGCGAAGAAGTTGGAAATCTGCTTCTGTGTCTGTTGGGCACCGATACCTTTATATTCATAGCCGCTGCCGAACTGGGTCTTGAGGTTGGCCGTGAAGCTGGCACCCCAATCCTTGTAGGCTTTCCATGAGATGGCACTGGTGAGGTCAATCTTATCGTTGCTCTTGCGGCGAGTTTCGAAAAGGCCGCCTGCTGAGTCGGCTGAGGAGTTGTCGAGGTCTTGCCATGCATAGCCGTAAGCAAGGTCTACGATGTTGTCCCAAACATATTTTGGGTGAGTGAACTTGTAGTTGCCGAAGAAAGTGGCGGTAATGTCTATTTGCGAGTTACCGGATTTTGCCCAGTTGTCTAAGAATAGCTCACTGACTTTCAGGGCTGGGGTCGATGTTGTTTCCCATTTTCCCACTTTCTCGCTGCCCTCTTTTTTCCCGTCTTGGGCACTGACGCTGCCAACGGCAACTAAAGCCGCAACGGCAAAAATAGCTAATCTTTTTATCATGAGAATATGATTTTGTAGTGTTTGTCCTTTTACTTATCAAAGACCCAACGCAGCAACTGCATTTTCTATCTCGCTGATAGTGAATCCGTGGGAAGAAAGAAAGGACATCAGTTTGGCACGTCTTTTCTTATTGTCGGGCTCCACTATGCTGCTGTTCTTGTTCTCAGTCAGAGTAGTAAGAATTTTATGGTATTCTTCCTCGTCAATCTCTTGCAATGCCTTGTTGATTGTTGTGTTGTCTATGCGCTTGCTTCTCAGTTGGTAGGCAATCTTCACGCGACCCCATTTCTGCAGGTGCATCTTCGACTCGCAATAAATGCGGCAAAAACGCTCCTCATTGATAAAGTCGTTCTCGGTCAGATAGTCAACCACTCTTTCGCGCAGATCCTGGCCTGCTCCCCAGGTCAGAAGCTTGTCCCTCACCGCGGAGCGGCATTGTTCCCCTGTTGCACAGTACTGTTCGGCTTTCGTCACGAAGGCCATTTCGCTTTCGGTGAAGTTGAAATTGTTTTTCATTGGTTTAAATAGATGATATATAAATTGTTGTTGACATGGACGCACAATGGCATCATTTTGCAAAAATACTAAAAATTATTTAATTGTAAAGCTTTTTGTCAACTTATTTTTTTCGCCTTTTTTCAATAATGTCAGCCGAGAAACCCCATTGAGCCCTCTGAAAGGTGAATAATCTGCTCGAAACAAAAACTAATCTGCCATAAATCCTAACGACCGATTTGGGTTGAAACAGGGTATTATTTTTGACTGTTTTTTCATGTGTTTAAGAAAAAAAATTACTAATTCGGTTTTTTTTCGTATCTTTGCAATTCGAACTATAATATACATATAATATGGGAAAGGGAAGAATACTATTTGTCAATCAGGAGATTATGCCTTTTTTGCCTGAGAACGAGAATTCCTACATGGGACGCTATTTGCCTCCCTTTGTGCAGGAAAAAGGTCGTGAAATCCGTGTTTTTATGCCCCGTTTCAGCAATGTTAATGAGCGTAAAAACCAGCTTCATGAAGTCATCCGACTCTCGGGCATGAACCTCATAGTCAATAATGCCGACCACCAACTCATCATCAAAGTCGGCTCAATACCATCTGCTCGCATGCAGGTCTATTTCATTGACAACGAAGAGTATTTCACCAAGCACAAAGGCTTCTACGACGACAAGGGCAAGTTCTGTACCGACAATGACGAGCGTATGCTCTTCTTTGGGCGCGGCACCCTCGAGGCTGTTCGCAAACTGGCCTGGCAGCCGCATCTTATCCACTTCACTGGCTGGTTCTCATGCATGATTCCTTTCTATCTGCGTAGAATCAACAAGGAAAATGCCTTCTTCTCTGGCACCAAAACTGTTTTCTCGCTTACTGATGATGCTTTTGTGGGCGATTTCGGACCTGATATGGAGCGCAAACTCAAGGTCGATGGCGCTACTGCCAAAGACCTTCGCCTCTATGAGAATCTCGACTATATGACCCTTACCAAGGCTGCCATCACCTATGCCCATGGCATTGTTATTGCCTCTCCCAACGCTAATCCCGAATTGGTCGCTTTCGCTCGCGAAAACAAGCGTAACATTGTAGAATACAATCCTGACCGTACTGCCTTCTTCGAGAGAATCAACAAGATGTATGACTCTATTATTGGCAGCAATATCAACAATTAATAATCTCTACCTTAACCCAATCAGACTAACAGTATTTCCCTAATGTCTAAACTCAAATTCTTTGCCGTTGCTATCTGTGTTGTGGCTGCTTTTATGAGCTGCACCGAGAAAGACAGCAACTTGGGTCTCGCTCTTCAGGACCCTTCAACCATCTACAATGGCTCTGTCGACACTATTTACGGCACCGCCTATACAGTCCTTGATGACTCCCTGGTCACTTCGGGTCTCAACAGTGTCATCATTGGTTCTGGCGACGTGACCGACATCGCTTCAACAGTGGCAACTTTCTACACCAACGTCTCTACACCCAAAAGCCAGAGTGTCTCTTTCGATCAATACAGCACTATCGACTCTGTCGTGCTCTCGTTGGCAATCTCTGGCATCTATGTCCCCGCTGCCGATTCGGCCAGCAGTCAAGATGTCCACTTTGTGGTTCGCCAGTTGGCTCAACGGCTCAATAAGGATTCTGTCTATTACAGCACTAGCGACGTGGAACTCGGAACCACGGTTTTCTTCGACGATGTGGTGACTATTGAGCGTGGCGACACTATGGTGGTTCGCCTAAAACTGTCTGACGACTTCGCTGCCTTGTTGAGCAACAAGTCTTATGACAATGGCGATGCATTTGAGGAGGCGATAAAAGGCTTCCAAATCAGTCTGGCACCCAGTACATCGCAAAGAAACTATGTTTCAATCAACCTTTCGGCTTCCAACACACGCCTCTCGGCATACTATACCTACGACAACAATACCGGCAACCCGGCTCCACGCACCTACGACTTCGCTTTTGGTACTGATGTGTTCCATTTCAGCCATTTCGACAAGAATTTCACGGGTGCCTGCAGCACATTCAATACCAATAAGACGGATTCTATTGGTGGCAGAGTGCTGTTCCTCAGTCCTATGGGTGGTACCAATATCCGCTTCAATATCGACTCGTATGTACGAAAGTTCCACCAGGACCACCCGCTAGCTATCATCCACTATGCCGAATTGATTCTTCCTGTTAATCAGGCCAACAGCTCCAGCGACCACCCCGATGCACTAGCAGCCATCAAGATTTATCCCAACGGTGTTGTCGCCAATGTCCCTGATATGTACGACCCTATTACTTATTCGGGTTTCGATGGCACATACGATGCCGACAATAAATGCTATCGTATGCGTATCACTCAGCATCTTCAAGACATTATGCGCGATGGCCGTGACAATGGAACTCTGATTGTCCTCAGCGGCCGCCGCACGACATGCCAGCATGCTGCTATCAACGGTACCACAGAAGCAGACCCCATACGTGTGGCTTTCGTATATAGCGAATAACAACGAAAAACAACCCTTAAAATATCCTTTCCCTTGAAGCGTCTTCTTATATCCATATTCCTTCTCTCGGCTCTTGTTGCACAGAGCCAGGTGCGCTATCAGCACTTTTATGATGATGCCCGCCAGCATGTTGCTGTCGAGGGCATGATGACCGATGACAGTGTCCGCACTGGCGACTGGACCTGGTGGCACCAGAATGGCCGCGTCTACCAGCAAGGCACATACGATGACCGTGGCAACAAAATCGGTACCTGGCGCATTTTCTACGACGATGGTGCCAAATGTGCTGAAGAATGTCACACCACTGGCACTTCGCAGCAATGGTATCCCGATGGCAAACTCAAAAGCCAGGTCAATGTCGTCAATGGCAAGAAGCAAGGCCTCTACCGCTCATGGTACGCCAACGGTCAGCAGAAGGAGGAAATTCCTTTTGTCGATGGCAAGAAACAGGGTGCTGCCAAAGAGTGGCACGAGAATGGCAAGAAGAAGTTTGAAGGCACTTATAAGGACAACGAGCTCAGCGGAGCTGCAACATGGTGGACGGACAACGGTTATGTCGACATGAAGGGACGTCTCGAGGCTGGCGAGCAGCAGGGCGAATGGCTCTTCTATTGGCGTACCAATGGCAAGCTTGGCATTCGTGGCAACTACGAGAAAGGTGTCGAGACTGGCACTTGGACCTACTACTACGAGACTGGCGAACGCTGGCGTGAAGGCCTCTATGCCAATGGCTACAAGACTGGTCGCTGGACAACATGGTACGAGTCGGGCCGTAAACTTCATGAGGGCAACTATGTTGACGGCAAGGAGGAAGGCGTTTGGACCTCTTGGTATGAGGATGGCAATATTGACTATACTGGCTCTTTCCATCGTGGTCTCAAGGATGGCGAATGGAAGGGCTTCTATGACGATGGTCGTCCGCGTTATGTGATGCACTACGCATCCGACGAGAAAGATGGCGAAGAGGTTCGCTATTTCCCTAATGGCAAAATAGAATCACGTGCCAACTATCGCAATGGTCAGTGGCACGGAAAATATGAGCGCTACAATAGTGCCGGCAAACTCGAGGAGCAGGGCTCTTTCGCCAATGGCGAGAAAGATGGTCGCTGGGTGATGTATGATGCTCAGGGTCGCATTGCAGGCGAAATGACCTTCAAGGCCGGCAAACAGGCTTCGTCCGATAACAAGCCTAAGAATCAAGGTCGTTATGGCGATTTCTAATACTACTCTCGTTCTCGCTTCACGATCGCCGCGCCGTCGCCAGCTTGTGGCGGATTTAGGGTTCTCTGTACGCTATGTCGACATTGATGTTGACGAGGTGGTCCCCGATGGCACAGCTCCTGCCGACATTCCCCTTCTTTTGGCCAAATTGAAAGCAGAAGGGTATCATCAACCTTTGGCTGATGGTGAGCTGTTGGTTACTGCCGATACTGTAGTTGTTCATGGTGACACTGTGCTTGGCAAACCACATGACAGGGAGGATGCTTACCGCATGTTGAGACTCCTCTCGGGCGACAGGCATCAGGTTTATACCGGTGTCTGTGTGCGTAGCAACAGCCTGCAGAAGAGCTTTGTGGAACGCACCGATGTCTATTTCCGCAACCTTGGCGAAGAGACCATTCGCCATTATGTGGAACTAGGGACATGTATGGATAAGGCTGGTGCTTATGGTATACAGGAATGGATAGGTAAAGTGGGCGTAGAGCGCATCGATGGCTGCTACTATAATGTGGTAGGTCTACCTGTCGCAAGGCTTTATGAGACCATTGTCCATTTTCAGTAATCCTTTGTCGAGCATATTTCGGACGTTGCCGATAAGCTGTTCTGCCTCGATTTGTGGCAGCTGAGTACAAAGCTGCTTTATAGTCAATGGTTTTTCTTTCAACACTTGCAGAATCTGATTGCCATTATTCTGTGGCATCTTGCGTTTGTTCTTTTCGATGCAGATATCACAAATTCCGCAATTGTGGTCACGTTGTTCACCAAAATAATGTAGGAGCCATTGTGAACGGCATTGTTCGTGATTTGACGCATAGTCGATGATGGCTTCACGACGCTTCTGCTCTGATTCGCGTAGCTGGCGATAGTTTTTGTCGCTGATATGAAGGTCTTTGATGTCGATACGCGGGCAACAGAACACAATCTGAGGCTTCAATGTCTTTGGTTGGTAGCAGACGATGTTCAGTCGGTTAAGCTCAAAAAGAGTGTTGCACACCTGAGTCTCACTCATCTCGCAGCGTCTGGCAATGGTTTGTTCGCTGATGGGGGTGAAGTCGGTGAAGAGCCCTCCATAAAGCCGCAGAATCATGGTGACCATGTCGCCAGCCTTATGGTTTGTCACCTGAAATCGGTATAGCTCCTCTTTCTCGATAGGAATGAACAGTTTGGACTGCAGTTCGCTATGTTCGGGGAGTGCGATGAGGCCCTCTCTTTCCAGAAACTTCAATGAGCTGTAGAATTTTCTGTAGTCAAGTCCGTAGGAATTGCATATCTTCTCCAGTTCGAAGTCGTAACGGCTATCGAGTCCTGCTCCAATGGGTATTTGGTAATAGTTGCAGATGGCTCGATAGACGTTTTTTATATATGGCAGTTCAGGGTAGTCACGCTCCAATCCGTTCAGTAGATGATCGTGGTCGGACTCACTGTCCAGCAGCACAGCATAAGCTCTCTTGCCATCGCGTCCCGCACGTCCTGCCTCTTGGAAGTAGGCTTCGGGCGACTCGGGAAGATCCAGATGAACAACAAATCTCACGTCGGCCTTGTCGATACCCATTCCAAATGCGTTTGTGGCTACCATGACTCCTCGGTGCGATTCTGTCCATGCTTTCTGGCGTTCATCACGCTCTTTTATAGGAATGCCTGCATGATAGGCTGTGGCGGCTATATTGTTGTCGTTCAGCAGGTGTGCTATCTCGATGGTGAGACGACGGTTTCGTACATACACTATGCCGCTTCCACCGACATTCTTTATTATACGCAAGAGAGTGCCTTGTTTGTCGTCGGTACGTCGCACGCTATAGGAGAGGTTCTCTCGAGCAAAGCTACTCTGAAACAGTTTTTTGCCTGGTCTGAACTGTAGCTGTGCCTCTATGTCGCTCACAACATCGGGTGTCGCTGTCGCGGTTAGTGCTAGGATTGGTACATTAGGGTGGTATTGTCTCACGGTAGCAATCTCGAGATATGGGGGACGAAAGTCGTAGCCCCATTGAGAGATGCAGTGTGCCTCGTCAACGGCCAATAAGCTCAGAGACATCTGGCGCAGGTGGTCGATGAAGGTTCTGCTTTTTAGTCGTTCGGGCGATACATACAGCAGCTTTATCTTGCCGTAGACACAGTTGTTGAGAATAGATGTTATCTCTTTTTGGTGCATTCCCGAGTAGATGGCGGCAGCAGGAATCCGTTTGGCACGCAGCTGCGTCACCTGGTCTTTCATCAATGCTATTAAAGGCGACACCACGACAGTGATGCCTTCATTTAGGATGGCCGGTAGTTGGTAACATACCGATTTGCCTCCTCCTGTTGGCAGCAGTGCCATGGTGTCGTGGCCTTCAAGAACCGACTCGATTATCTCTTTCTGCAGAGGTCGGAAACTATCATGGCCCCAATATCTTTTAAGAGTTTCTTCTAACATCCATTACTCATAGAATCATGCGAAACACTTTCTTACATTATCTCAACAGAGTTAAGGTGCCTTTCTGAGACATAAGTCTTTCTACGCCTTTTCTGCGGTATTTGCAGATGTAGACGTAAGAGCCTTCCTTGCATTCGTATCCTCTGTAGGTGCCGTCCCAACCCATTTCAGGATTAGCGCTCATGAACACCATAGCGCCATTGCGGTCGAAGATGTAGAGTTCGAAGTCAAGAAGGTCGTTGGCGGTGAAAGCCTTGAAAATCTTGTTGGTCTCGTGGTTGGGGGTGAAGGCGTTGGGGAACCATACGGCGAAGATGCCTACAGGGACATAGAATGAGGTGTCGACGGTGCAGCCAAGAGCGTTGCCGGTGACCAGCGAGACCTGTATCGAGTCGGCGCTGAGGTCGGTGAAGGTATGAACCACGGTGCGGAAAGTCGAAGTCTGGCCGTTGCCGAAGTTCCAGAGAGAGGTGGTTCCGTATTCAGAGAGGTCGGAGAACTGCACCGAGGGGTTTTCGGAATCGATGTAGTCGGGAGTGAGTCTCACGCTGAGAATGGGGTAAGGGAACACCTCGATTTTCTGTGTCAGCGGTGTTGCGCTGCAGCCGTTGGTGCCGTGACCGATGACGGTGTAGACAGTTGTCTGTTTGGGAGATACTACGACTTGTGGCTCGGTGCTCTGAACAGCGAGGTCGGGGTCGACGGGGTTCGACTGCCACTCGAAGTAGGCGGCGCGGCCTGCGGTGAGCAGCACAGTGTCGTCGGTGCATATTCTGGTGCGGCTGGCGGTGAGGTCAGGCTTGACGAGATAGAGGTTCACGCTGTCCCAGCTGACGCATCCGAAGGGGCTTGTGGCCTTCACATAGAATGTGCGGTCTTGAGTGATGGTGGTCTGCAGAGTGTTGCTGTTCTCGAGGTAAGGCACAGTGCCGCCATAAACCTGGTACCAGTCGTAGCGGCAGTCAGCCACAGTGTCCTCCACATGGATATCGGAGTGGTCGCCGTTGCAGACTATGGTGTCGCCCACAGCCTTAGGACCCGGGTAGTTGCCCACAAAGATACGGAAGGTGGTGTCGGAATAGCAGTATACCCTCTCGGTGATGCCGTCGCCAGTGGTGTCGGCCATAAAGTATTCAGTGCCGCGGGTGGTGAGACGTACATCGGTGGTCTTATCAAAGTGCCAAGAAGCGCCGAGAGCAGAAGAGATGAACGAGGTGTCGTCGCCGATATCCCAGCGGTGGTAGCTGCTGCGGCTATTGGCAGTCAAGTCGGTCATGATGATGGTGTCGCCCTTGCAGAGGTTGTTGCGGCTGATGTTGACAGCAGGCACGGGTTTCTTTATGGTGCGGAACTTGACAGTCTTCTCGTTCCAGCAGGTGGAGTCGAAGGCGCGAGTGCGGACAGTGACGCAATAGTTGCCTGGATTGGGATAGGTGTGGCTCACGGTTCCGCCCGTCTCGGTGGCGACGAGAGTTGCGGGAGAGGGGTTGGCGCTGCTGTAGAACTTCCAGACGGTGTTGTTGGTGTCGGGAAGGTCTTCGGCGCGTGGGGAATATGGAGTGACGCTGAAGTCAGAGAGCTGTATGTTGGCATTGCATCCCAGCACGCTGTCGACGATAAGAGAAGGTTTGGTATTACCTGTGGTTGCAAAGAGTCGCGAAACGACAGGCATAGTCTCATTCATTTTGGTTGTCATCTCGCAGCAGAAGGTGTTCTGCGACATCACCTCGCCGGTATTGACATTGATGAACTGGCTCAATGTTGCGCCGAGAGAGGACTGTGTGGCATCGGGAATTTGGACGTAGTTGCTCATGTCAGCTTGAGCGGCACCCACAAGGGCGCCGGTCTTGCTTCTGTACCAGCGGTATTGCTGAGCGCCCTCGGGGGCGTTGATTCTTGCCACCGAGTCCGATTCGCCAGCAGCGCAGCCGTTAGCCTGCAGCTCCATCTTCTGGCAGTCGCCAGCCAGATAGCAGACAGCATAGTGGACCGACATACTGCAGTCGCCTGCCGACATCATGATGCGGACACGCTGGTAGCTAAGCTTGCTCAGATTGATAAGCACCTTGTTCCAGGGCAGATAGATGTTTCCTGAGCCGGAATAGGTCTGAGAGTTGGTCGAACCGCAATAGAAGGGGGCAATATTGCTTCCGGATGATGACGTCGGGGTTGGACGTGTGTAGCAGAGGGTGTCGCCCATAGCAAGTGTCCAGTTACCATTAGGCAACTGTTTCTCGACAGTGATGACAACTTCAGGATTCTCAGCGGCACTATGTCGTCCGTTGTGAAGCGACATAGCGAACCATATTGTCACCAGAGAGTTGTTGGGGCTGAGCATGAACTCGTAATAGATTTTTTCAGCGCCATGGTTGCCGCAATAGTTGCCCAGACGGATGGCGGTATGATACGATGTGTCGGGAGGCAAGTAGGAGAGGTGACCATGTGTTTCGGGGTCTGAGCCTGCAGCCTTGATGACAAACTGGCGTTGATAGTCGGCTACGCCGTCAATGTTAACAGAACCTGATGTCACATTTGATTCATACGAACATGATGTGCATCCATCGGTATTGTTGACAGCTTCAAGTCCAGAAGCTTGTATTACAGACCCGAAAGTAGAGCCGCTAACGGTGCAAGTACTAGCTGTGGCGTTTTTCGAACCAGTATATCCATACCATAGAGCACTGGCCGTACCGCCAGCAACTGTGAAGTTCGAAGGGTTCTTCAAACCTGTGCAGTGAGGGTTCTGTGGGTAGATGGGTCTGCTCCCTTGCGCATTTGCCCCGAAAGCAAGTGCAAGAATAGCAATGAATAAAAGGTTAGTTCTTTTCATATTATTAATTGTTATTTATCAAATGAAAAAGATTGACATTAGAGGTTTTCTACTATATAGACGCAAATTTTTTATTTTTGTTGCGTGCTAAGCAAAAAAAAACTGGTCGTTCAGACCAGTTTTGTTATTTACCCCAATTATTAAACCATATTATCTCAACAGAAGGACAGTTCCTTTCTGCGACAGATAAATGTTAGAGCCTTTGCGGCGATATTTTGCGATGTATACGTATGAACCCTCCTTGCAGGGTTGTCCGTGGTAGGTGCCGTCCCATCCCATCTCAGGGTTGACGCTAAAGAAGACCTGCATACCGTTACGGTCGTAGATGAAGAGCTCAAAATTATCCAGCTCGTTGGCTGTGAATGCCTTGAAAATATTGTTGGTCTCTAATTTGGGAGTAAAGGCATTGGGGAACCATACGGCGAAGATGCCTACAGGTACGTAGAATGATGTGTCGACGGTGCATCCCAAAGCGTTGCCTGTCACCAACGAGACTTGTATCGAGTCCTCGCTGAGGTCGGTGAAGGTGTGGACCACGGTGCGGAAGGTTGAGGTCTGTCCATTGCCGAAGTTCCAGAGTGACGTGGTTCCGTATTCGGATTGGTCAGAGAACTGTACTGAGGGATTCTCGGAGTCTATATAGTCGGGTGTGAGTCTGACGTTAAGTATAGGATATGGGAACACCTCAATTTTTTGTGTCAGCGGAGTGGCGCTGCATCCGTTGGTGCCATGTCCCACGACAGTATATGTTGTGGTTACCTTCGGAGATACAACAACTTCTGATTCGGTGCTCTGAACCGATAGTTCGGGGTCGACGGGGTTCGACTGCCATTCGAAGTATGCTGCGCGGCCGGCAGTGAGTACCACGGTATCGTCGGTACAAATCTTGTTGCGGCTGGCAGTGAGGTCAGGCTTTACGAGATAGAGGTTCACGCTGTCCCAGCTGACGCAGCCAAAGGGGCTGGTGGCCTTCACATAGAATGTGCGGTCTTGAGTGATGGTGGTCTGCAGTGAATTGCTGTTCTCCAAGTAGGCGGTGTTGGCACCTCTAACCTGATACCAGTCATAACGGCAGTCGGCAACGGTGTCTTCCACATGGATGTCTGAATGGTCGCCATTGCAGACAATGGTGTCGCCTACAACTCTGGGACCAGGGTAGTTGCCCACAAAGATGCGGAATGTGGTGTCGGAATAGCAGTATACTCTCTCTGTAATACCATCCCCTGTGGTGTCGGCCATGAAATAGTCATAGCCGCGGGTTGTAAGGTTAATGTCGGTAGTCTTGTCAAATATCCACGAGATACCAAGAACGGTGGAGTTGAAGGTTGTATCGTCACCGATTCTCCAGCGGTGGTAAGTGCTGCGGCTGTTGGCGGTCATGTCGGTGAGGAAGATGGTATCGCCTTTGCAGAGGTTGTTGCGGGTGATGTGGACAGCAGGCACGGGTTTCTTTATGGTGCGGAACTTGACAGTCTTCTCGTTCCAGCAGGTGGAGTCAAAAGCACGTGTGCGTACTGTAACGCAGTAGTTGCCGGGGTTGGAATAGGTATGGCTCACAGTACCACCAACCTCGGTGGCAACGAGTGTTGTCGGTGAAGGGTTCGGGCTGCTATAGAACTTCCAAACGGTGTTGTTGGTGTCGGGAAGGTCTTCGGCACGTGGCGAATAAGGAGTGACACTGAAGTCGGAGAGCTGGATATTGGCATTGCATCCCATCACGCTGTCGACGACCAGAGAGGGCTTGGTGTTACCGGTGGTTGCAAAGAGTCGCGAGACGACAGGGTAGCTTGAATTCATATAGGTTGTCATCTCGCAGCAGAATGTGTTCTGCGACATCACCTCGCCTGTATTGGCGTTGATGAATTGGTTTAGTGTTGCACCAAGTGAAGACTGTGATGCATCGGGAATCAGAACGTAATTGCTCATATCTGATTGTGCTGCACCCACAAGGGCGCCGGTCTTGCTTCGGAACCAGCGGTATTGCTGTGCTCCAGCAGGAGCGTTGATTCTTGCCACCGAGTCTGATTCGCCAGCGGCGCAACCGTTGGCCTGAAGTTCCATCTTCTGGCACTCGCCAGCGAAATAGCAGTATCCGTAGTGGCCTGATTGTGAGCAGTCGCATGCGGCTATCTTGATGCGGACACGCTGATACTGAAGCTTGCCGAGGTTGATGATGACTTTCTTCCAGTTGAGGTATACATTGTTGCCATTTTGCGAGAACTCTCCCAGATTGCTATTCGATGTAGGGCTTGCCTGGATATAGCATAGGGTGTCGCCTCCTGCGAGACTCCATGTATTATTGGCAGCGTTGCGCTTTTCTACAACAATAGAGAACTCAGGGTTGTTAGAAGCCTGGCCATGGAGAGCGTTCTCGAGCGACATGGCAAACCAGATGGTTACCAATGAGTTGTCGGAGGTGACATCAAATTCATATTGCAGCATCTCGGCTTCGGCAGAGATGCAGGAGTTTCCTAAGCGTATAGAGGTATGGAATGATGTGTCGGGAGGGAGATACGACACATTGTTTCCTGTTAAGGGGTCAGAGCCGCTACCCTTGATTACGAAGCGTTTCTGAACATCGTTGACACCATCAATATTATATGTAGCCGCACCTTCGCAACTTGTGTTACCAGTAACAGTTTCAAGCTGTGAGGCTTGCACTGTTGTCGTAAAGTTGGCTCCAGGTGTGGTGCATGTTGACAGCTGGGCAGGCTTTGTGCCTGTATATCCTGTCCATGTGCTACTTGCCGTGCCACCTGTAAGGGTGAAGTTCGACGGGTTTTTAAGTCCGGTGCAGTATGGATTTTGCGGGTAGACCGGTCTGTTGCCCTGAGCTATCGCCCCTACGGCGATACTTAATAATGCTGCAAGAATAAAGATGTTTGTTCTCATATAGTGAGTGATTTTGATTATATTGATTTAAATACTAAAACGCAATAAATAGTTTTTTGTTTCATATATAGACGCAAAATACACTCTTTTTGTTGCGTCTATTGCAAAAAAAAGAGACAAAACGCAAAAAAACAAGAGGCCGACCATTTTTGGTCAGCCTCTTTTATCTCCAGACAACCTGTGATTGCCGGGATATGTGGCTCAATAACGAGCGGTTGTTTTATTTGTCGCCTTCGTTGGCTTTTTCCATCTCCTCTTTCAGGTTGGCAAGCACATCGAGGTCGCCAAGGGTGGTCTTCTCAAGAGTATCGTTGATTTTCTTGACAGTCTTCTTGGTGTTGCGCTCCTTGTTAGCATCGTCGCTGCGGACTTCGCCTTCGGCGGCATCCTGGTTCACGCGGGTGTGAGAGACGATGATTTTCTTGCTTTCCTTCGAGAATTCGATGACCTTGAATTCGAGAGTCTCACCGTTCTTGGCGCGGCTCTTGTCGGCTTTCTCAAGGTGACGCATCGGGGCAAAACCTTCAACGCCGTAAGGCAGAGTGACGGTAGCACCCTTGTCGTTCATAGAGGTGATGGTGCCCTCATGGACGCTGCCGAGAGTGAAGATGCTCTCGTAGACATCCCAAGGATTCTCCTCAAGCTGCTTGTGACCGAGGCTCAGACGACGGTTCTCAGCATCGACTTCAAGGACAACGACATCAATCTTGTCGCCAATCTTGGTGAACTCGGCAGGATGTTTGATCTTCTTGCTCCAGCTCAGGTCGCTGATGTGGATCAAGCCGTCAACACCTTCTTCAAGTTCCACAAAGATACCGAAGTTGGTGAAATTGCGGACGGTAGCAGTGTGCTTGCTTCCGACAGGATATTTCTCGGCGATAGCCAGCCACGGGTCGGGCATAAGCTGCTTGATACCGAGGCTCATCTTGCGCTCCTCGCGGTTGAGGG
>CADBOG010000067.1 GCA_902796265.1 uncultured Bacteroidota bacterium | reverse complement strand
TTTTGCATGAAAAATCAACAATGTCCACTTCAAAAAATTATTAACCATTAAAAAATTTTTTGTGTCTACTTTTTCAAGCTGGTACACTACTTTTTCAAGCTGGTACAAATACTGTAAAAATATGTTGGAAAAATGGAAAAAATTTAGAAAATTGTGTTGGAAAAATGGAAATTTTGCGTAATTTTGCAGTTGGAAAAAAGGGTAAGAAGATGCTTATACGAAAGATTGATAGTTATTTAGGTTATTTTTATAAATCTACAAACAAGGCTTTGCTTGTCACTGGAGCAAGGCAGACGGGAAAATCTTTCTCTATTCGTCAGTTCGGTAAGAGAAATTTTCACCGCTTTGTGGAGATTAATTTTATCGAACAGCCTGACGCGGTGAGAGCATTTCGAAATGCCAAAAACAGTCAGGATATACTGGTACGACTTTCTTTGTTGACCGATGTGCCTTTGGAAAAAGGCCAAACACTTGTCTTTTTCGACGAAGTGCAAGAATGTCCTGAAATAGTGACTGCCATCAAGTTTCTGGTCGACGAGGGCAGTTACAGGTATATTATGAGCGGCTCGCTGCTTGGCGTAGAACTTAACGACTTGCGTTCGGAACCTGTTGGCTATATGGATGTAAAGGAGATGTTCCCGCTCGACATTGAGGAATTCTTTATGGCATTAGGTGTGTCTGAACAGGTCGTCGATGGATTGAGGGAGGCGTATGCTAAACGGGAAACGGTGGATGAATTTGTGCACAACAAGATGATGGAACTGTTCCGACTCTACCTCATTGTTGGAGGAATGCCTGCGGCAGTGCAGAAGTATGTCGACACGCACAACCTGCAGGAGGTGATGGCGGAACAGCAGGCCATTGTGCGGCTATACAAGCGAGACATAGCCAAATATGACCGCAGCAACAAGCTTTATATTCAGGAGATTTTCGACTTGATACCGTCGGAATTGAATGCCAAAAACAAACGTTTTATACTGAAGAATCTGAATGAAAACAATAAGTTTTCTCGTTACGAAAACAGTTTCCTTTGGCTGAAAGATGCAGGTGTGGCGTTGCCCACTTATAATGTGGAGGAACCTGTGGCGCCCTTAAAACTCTCGCGCAGCCGCAGCCTGTTCAAGTTGTTCCAAAACGATGTGGGACTGCTGGCCAGTCAGTATGCCGAGGGTATCCAGTTGCGCCTTTTGTCCGATGAAAAAAGCATCATTTTTGGCGCCGTATTCGAGAATGCGGTTGCTCAAGAACTGAGTGCGCACGGCTTTGAACTCTATTATTTCAATAGCAAGAAACAAGGCGAACTCGACTTTGTTGTCGAGCAGAACGGACACGTGGTACCCATCGAGGTGAAATCAGGTAAAGACTACCAACGCCACAATGCTTTGTCAAACGTTATGACGAATGCCGATTACGACATTCCCCAGGCTTTTGTTTTCTGCCACAGTAATGTGCGTGTTGAAAGGAATATATGCTACCTTCCAATATATATGGTGACATTCCTAAGGAAAGACTCGATTGGCCAGCTGGTTTATTCCGTCGACTTGAGTGGCATAGTGTGACTTTTTTGGCCGCTACATCGAAGCTACATCGAAGCTACATCGAAGCTTCTTGTCCATATCCCTGTCTTGTCTTTTTTCACCAATTATCACGCTTCAATATACAAAATAACCAGTAAAATCGTTATTACGTTAAATTACTCCTAGATATCAGAATCTATGCTTTACACTTCGGTATTGCATTATAAAAGGACAAACCGTATAATAAGCATACTCGAAAGAATTAGTCAAAACAGATATTGAAAAGAAGACCTATAAAACAACTCTTTATATGGCAAAAAGCGAAACTGTTTTCTCGACAGCTTATTTCCCTTCTGTGGCAATGATGGCAGCTATGATGCAATATGCTCAAGACGGACATATTCTAATTGAACAAATGGAGACTTTCCCAAAGCAGACACATCGCAACCGAACTATCATCATTACTGCCAACGGAGCAATGCCGCTCAGCGTGCCTGTTGTTCGCACCAACGGTAACCATACGTTTACAAAAGATATCGCAATAAGTTACACCGAAAGATGGAACCTCATACATTGGAGGGCTATTGAATCTGCTTATAACGCTTCGCCTTTTTTCCTCTATTATCGAGACGATGTAGAGAAAATAATCATGCAACGATACAAACGTCTTCTGGACCTCAATCTAACAATACTAACTTTCCTCGCGAAAAAATTAAAAAAAGAATGGGATATATCCTATACGATAGATTATCAGAGGAGCGAAAATTATCTAGTGGACTTTCGCGACAGATATTCGTATAAACATCCAGAAACACTTCCGACACTTGAAAAATACCATCAGGTATTTGAAGACAGAATGCCGTTCAATCCCAATGTGAGCATACTCGATTTGCTTTTCAACAAGGGTCCTGAAACAGCAACCTACCTGCTTCGTCAAATAATAAAACCTTAATAATTGGGTTTATGCAATAGATAAGTGCAAATAAGCAGATATAAATTATCATTATTTGATGGTTAAGTATCATAGAACATGGAGATTAAAGGAGACGTTTCACGTGAAACGTTCAAAATCTATAGAAAAGAGCCTCTAAGTATCATGGAGCATGATAGTTAGAGGCTCATTATAGTCTATTTTGGTGGGATATTATACCCAAGGATATATATGTGTTTCTATTGGCGGTTGAGAAGTATGAGGAGGACTGATATGTCGGCTGGCGAAACGCCACTTATGCGTGATGCTTGTCCTATAGTTTGAGGACGTATGGTGGAGAGTTTCTCACGAGCCTCGAAGCTGAGGGCTGTAATGGAACGGAAATCGATATCTCGAGGGAGTTGAAGGTTTTCATGCTTGAGTATTTTTTGTGCCACCTCACTCTCTTTTTCAATATAGCGACTATATTTAAGCAATATTTCAGCAGAATTACAAACCTCATCGCGTAATGATTCTGCTACATCTTGAATGTTGTTTTCAAGTTCAGAGGAAAGCTTGCGTAGATGAGAGAGAGACAATTCTGGACGTAATAGAAGTGATGACAATTTCGTCTTCTGCTGAAGAACAGCCGAGTCATGATCTACGAGGAAGTCATTAGCTTCTGTAGGCGTAACAGAAATATTATTAAGGTTATCGATAATGTCATTGACAAGATGTCGTTTCTCTTCAACACGTTGCATACGCAGGTCTGATGCAAGGCCTATCGCATGAGAGAGTGGCGTCAGACGTTCGTCAGCATTATCCTGACGTAATAGTATGCGGTATTCAGCACGTGACGTAAACATACGATACGGCTCGTTGACACCTTTGGTTACCAAGTCGTCAATAAGAACGCCTATGTATGCTTGTGTACGGTTGAGTACAAACGACTGCCTGCCACGTATTTTAAGAACTGCATTAATACCAGCCATAAGACCTTGACAAGCAGCCTCTTCATATCCTGTGGTGCCATTGATTTGGCCAGCAAAGTAGAGATTCTCTATCAGCTTTGTTTCGAGTGTGTATTTTAGTTGAGTTGGTGGGAAATAGTCGTACTCAATTGCATATCCTGGCTTATAAATCTGTGCATTTTCAAATCCCTTGATTGAATGGAGTGCATCCAACTGGACAGATAGAGGAAGCGATGATGAGAAACCGTTAAGGTAGTAAGAGTTGGTATGGAGTCCTTCGGGTTCAACAAAGAGCTGGTGATGATCTTTATCGGAAAAACGCTCAATTTTATCCTCTATTGATGGACAATAACGAGGTCCTCGACCCTGTATACGACCGGTAAACATAGGAGATTGGTCGAATCCCGTACGGAGTATATCGTGAGTATGAAGATTCGTATATGCCAGATAGCATGACTGTTGGGAAGAAACAGGGTGGGTTTCGGGCGAAAAAGAGAACTTGGATGGGTCATCATCGCCTGGCTGCTCTGTAAGCTTAGTAAAATCGATAGTACGACCGTCGATGCGTACAGGTGTTCCTGTTTTTAGTTTTTCGACCTTGAAGCCAATCTCGCGAAGATGGTCTGAAAGACCTATTGCCGCCCTCTCCCCTATCCTACCGCCGTCAAAGGTTGTCTCACCGATATAAATCTTACCATTGAGGAAGGTACCATTGGTTAATATTACAGCATCGGCATAAATAATCAACTGCATACGTGTGACAACGCCCTTAACCATACCTTCATCGACAAGAAGGTCGACTACTTCATCTTGCCACAAACTAAGATTCGGTATATTCTCAAGAGTATTGCGCCATAATGAAGAAAAGAGTGCCTTATCGCATTGGGCACGCGGACTCCACATTGCCGGACCTTTTGAGCGGTTAAGCATGCGGAATTGAATAGTGGAGCGGTCGGTAATGACTCCTGAACGGCCACCAATTGCATCAATTTCGCGTACTATCTGACCTTTAGCAACACCACCCATAGCGGGATTGCAAGACATCTGGCAAATGGTGTCGAGATTGAGAGTGATAAGAAGTGTAGATGCTCCAAGATTGGCAGCAGCAGCGGCGGCCTCAGCACCAGCATGCCCTGCGCCTACTACGATGACGTTATATTTTTGTTTCACGTGGAACATAGGTTTATTCTGTCATAGAATCAAGGATTTGCAAAGATTCATTCTCTTTGGCACGCATGATAGCAGCATCATCAGGGGTCTTGTCTTTGAATCCAAGGAGATGCAAAACACCATGAATAATGACTCGATGTAGTTCGTGTTCGAAAGAGGTATCGAAGAGTGTAGCATTCTCCCCTACCCTATCAATACTTATCGTAATATCGCCTGAAATCAGATTACCATTTACATAATCAAAGGTAATGATGTCAGTAAGTGTATCATGATTGAGGAAACGAAGATTCATATCATAAACCATCTTGTCTGAACAAAAAAGATAATTTATTTTTCCAAGCTTTTTGTTGTGACGAAAGATAATTGCGGAAATCCAATCCTTAATCAATTCTTCGTTGCCTAAAGAAAATTCAATATCACCATTCGAAAAATAGACGGCCATTTGTATTAGATATAATATTAAGGGTTATTGTTTAGGGAATAAAGGTTAGGATAGTGTATGAATAAAGACTCTTACTAGAAAAAAAACGCTACGAGATAAAAATTATAATGAATCGATGATAAAAAAAGAATAGCTGGCTAAATTAATAAGAAAAACGATGATGTTTATTTTTTAGAAGTAAAAGTATGAAAACAAAAAAATCAGCAAAAAATGCTGAATTTAAATTGTTTATAACTAACTTTCTGTTTTTTTTGGTCATTCTCCTTTGAATAAATCCACTTGGCAAAACAGATGATTGCCAAAAATAGCATATTCTAGACTTCTACAGGACGAAGTGCGTAGTGGTTTCGGAGTGTAGTGATTCGTTCGAGGGCTCGTGAAGCGTCAATACCATTTATGATGAAATCAAGTCGTACAGTAGAACCATTGTTGGAAAAGGAGAGATTATCGGAAAGGGAACGCATAAGGTAAAGTCCCCTACCCTTCTCTGTGTTGCCTTCTGCTGTGAGCTTAGAACGATAGTCGAATCCCCTACCCTCGTCGGTGACTGTGAAGAACACACCTCCTTTACAATGATCAAATATTATTTTGACAGCCTTTGAGGAATCGTTATTGTTGCCGTGAACAATGGCATTTTCGACGGCTTGGAGTAAAGACATAGATATAACAGCAGAGTAATTATTGATATTAAACGTGTCGCAAACAGCATAAACGAAACGTTCAACTTCAATAATATTATTAATATCTGATTGGATAACAAGAGTTTCCATCTATTTCTTAAATTTTCATGTAAAGACAAATTTACAAAAAAAATCTAAAAATATAGGAAAATGGCTGTTTTTTTTACGAATTATGTGGGGAAACACCTATCGAATCTAAGCTACCCCATTACCTTTCAAGCATCTATAAGATAATTAAAGCTTGAAGAAATAAGAGTTTACCTTGTCACGATAATAGGGATTGAGGGATGGTGGTGTTGTGTGGAATAGTTCTGTATTCTTCTGTTTCAGGCGGTTATATTGCTCAAGGTCTCCTTGTGAAGGCTGGTAGACATCCTTGGCCTCTGTGCTCTGTCTACGGTCGTCCTTTTCTTGCTGTAGTTCAGCCTTCTCATGCTGCAGGAGACGAGTCAGAATTTGTTGCTGGCGCTGTATTGTTTGGCGTGTAATAGTGCGGTTAACAAGGTCTGTTTCTGTTTGTTCCATTTGACGCATCATCTCGTCAATTTCACGAGAAAGCTTGCTGTTACCACCTGAACGCTCCTTCATCTCCTGACCATATTCCTGCATCATGCGACGTATCTGTTCTTGTTGTGCTGCCATCTTAGCAAACTCAGAACTCATAGTGTTATGCTTGCCTATTTGGGTGCGATTAGACTTGTTTTTACCTTGTTTATCAAGTTCTTTCTTGAGAGCTTCCATCTGCTTGTTAAGTTCATCCTGCATCTGACGCATTGACTTTGGAGAAGGTTTGCTCCCAGGATTGGAACATGACTGGTTTGACTTCATCTTCATTCCCTGACGTTTACAACTGCTATTTTGTTTCTTCTGCTGCTGATTCTGACGCATCTGGTTCTGAAGCTGGTCGAGAGATTCTGCCAATAGAAGTGCCAAATTATTGAGGGAAGTCATGGAATACTGCATGTTTTTGGTTGCAGTAAGATTGCGGAAATTGCCGTATATCGACTGGTTATACTGCAATAGGAGAGAGAGTGATTTGGAAATATTGCTGTTGACCGACGCCAGTTCCTTACCAACAGCTGAGGCAACAGCAATCTGACGTTTGGCAAGAGCACGAAGTGAGTCATCAACGCTGCGAAAATCATCTTTCATAAGATTTTGATCGCGTATAATCTGTTGATATTTCGGGTCTTGAGTACTAACCTCATTGAGAGAATTGATAAGGGATTCCTGGTTGAATGATAGTTGGACAAGATTCTTGAGAAGTTGGCGTATTTGTTCCGAATCCTCTGCGAGGTCCTGCTGCTCAAGATCCATCTGAGACTCTGCCAACTGCTCAGAAAGCTTTTTGAGGTCGTCGGCAGCCTGTTTCTGTGACTTAGAAGCATCCTTCTGTTTGCCCTTCTGAAGCTTCTGTTCAGCCTCCTGCTGGCTTTGCTGAATCTGCTGCTGGAGTTGTTCATCAGTCTTGAAATCGGATGGATTATCAAGCGATTTATAGTCCTTTTTTATCTGGTCGATATCTTTCTGTAGTTGCTGGTACTGATCTGAAAGCTTCTTTTGTTGTTCAAGGGCATCTTTACTATCTTGCTTTTTTTGAGAGAGTTCATCTTGTTGTTTAGCCAATTCGTCAGCTTTTTGAACAGCTTGCTCCACACGTTTCTCAAGGTCCAGACGCTTCATAAGCTCAATATTCTGGTCAAGTTGCTTTTCAAGGTCTTCGTTCTTTATTTTCATATTCTCCAACTGTTCCTGGACCTTTTGCTTATCTACCTCATTCATAAGGCGATCCATTTCCTTCATCATCTCCTTGATTTCATCACTCATAACCTGGTCGAAAAGCCTATCAAGTTCCTTCTGTTTCTCATAAATTTGTTCGCTCTGGTCGCGGTATTTATCTTCAAGTCGCTGGTTTTCCTGCATTTGCTGACGCATCTGCTCAAGGTTTTCTTTGACCTCCTCATGTTTCTTCTTCAGCTCCTCAAGTTGTTTTTTGTCCTGCCACGAGAGCTCTTTTTTGTCAACAAGACGACGCATGAGATCGTTGATTTCCTCTTGTAGCTTCTTTAAATCCGAGATAGAGGTTTCTGCCGCCTGACTGATATCAGAAGAGGAATTACGTAGTATTTGGTCAATTTCTTCTTCTGTAGGTATTTGTATTTCGAATGTCTGCGATTTGGACGATTTACTACCGTTGATGGCATCGTTGTCCCAAATCTCGAAATAGTATTTAACACGGTCGCCTGGATTCAGTTGAATATTGCTGAAGTCGGTAGAATAATTGAATTCTTGAGATGGGTCAGATGTGATTGCAATTGGCTGACGTTCAGTAGAGGATGAAGTATCTTTAGTATTGCTGCGTTCGATTACAAATTCAAGACGGGAGAATCCATAGTCATCCTTGATTTGCCCCCGGAAGAAGTGACGGTCAGGCATAGTGGAGTCTGTCATCTGCATGACAACAATCATAGGATGAGCATCATCAATGACGGATACAGAATAGGATAAGGTATCTGATTTAGAGCGACTTCCAAGGGCTAGGAATGAATAAGAAAATGAACCCATTGCCCGACGTTGGAAACGTGCACGACCGTTGTTTGCAAAAGGTATAGAAGAAGGGACTGAGTCGGCTATAAAACGCAATGTATCAGCATCACGAGCAGTGAAAATCCACTCGATACGAGTTCCTTTGGGAACAGTAATGTCACCTTCTCCAACTAAGGTTTCGGATTCGCGCCCTGTGTAGGCAGGGTAGGAGAGGAGTGCCTGGAAATTAGAGATTGCCGGGCGTGGAAGAACGTCGAGCTGGTAGGGTCGGGAGGTTATACCTGCTGCACTGAATTGCAGAGTATGTGACCGTTGCAGATTCTTGAAGAGATACGAGAAATGAGTATTGTCGCCCTTCTGCATCTGATATTTGATGTCATCGATTATGATTGAGACATCATTGGGTATTTCGTTGCCTTCTACAGAGAGACGAACCATGAAGTCATCTTTTTGTGAGGCTTTAAGTGAATCATTCTCAAGGATAAATGAAAAGGGTGCAGGTCTCTCATAGTAGGTTGAGTGGTTGATGATACGCTTGGAAGGCTCCGTGATGAAAGATGGTGCAATAATAAGGCATATCAGAATGAAAAAGAGAGGTATAGCAGCATATTTGACATAACGTAGATTACCCTTAAGATTAATTGCATTGAGGAACGGAATAGGGGAGAGGAGAGATGTTTTTTGGTCAATGCTTGCTTTAAGTAACTCGTTATCGGCTGAAGAACACATCTCTTTCAACTGCAAGAGATTGAGGAGTTTGTCGCTAACCTCTGGAAAATGGTTGCCTATTATCCTTGCTGCTTCATCGTATGAGATACGCTTGCCAAGACGAAACATTTTGGAAAGCGGTGCAGCAATATATATGCTTATAACTGACAGGAGAGCAACGATAAAAAACCAAAAGAAAATGGTGCGAACGGTTGTTCCAAAATAACCGAAATGCTCTAATACCACCATCGCAATAAATAAAATAAGCATCAGGGCGATGGTGAGAATAAGACCTTTCAAAAGCTTGTTTTTGTAGTATTTGCGGATGAATAGGTCTAGTTTATCTATTATGGTAGATGATGTTGGCAAGATAGAAGATTATCATTTTAAGATTATTGAAAACGCTATAATTGAAAAAATATTGTTCAAAAGAATCGTTTTGAATAATAAAAAAGGATTTAGAGAGTTATTTTTGGAAAAGATAGAATTATGAATAAGGTTGTTTTGATAACAGGAGCTTCATCCGGATTCGGGAAAGCAACAGCAGAAAGATTGTCCAAGCATGGATATACCGTTTATGGAACAAGTCGCAAGGAAATGAATGATAGCAATATACATTTCATTGTAATGGATGTTCGTGAACGTGAGTCAGTAAAAAAAGGTGTTGAGAAAGTTGTTTCTGAAAGCGGACGTATAGATGTTTTAATAAACAATGCTGGTATGGGAATTGGAGGGTCGTTGGAGTTGGCTACCGAAGAGGAGATTGATATGCAGATGGGTACCAACTTTGGTGGATGCGTTAATGTCTGCCAAGCTGTTCTTACTATTATGAGACAGCAGGGTGGGGGACAAATAATCAACCTCAGCTCTATAGGCGGCGTAATGGGATTGCCATATCAAGGCTTCTACTCGGCATCGAAGTTTGCCATAGAGGGATTCAGCGAGGCTTTGGCCGCAGAAGTCAAGGGTTTCGGAATAAAGGTAAGTATGGTCGAACCTGGTGATTTTGCTACCAATTTCACAGCACGAAGACTCAATTCGGAATTGACGGCTAAAAACAGCGCGTATAGCGCCAGTTTTGCCCGGAGCCTATCTCTTATCGAGAAGGAGGAGAACGGCGGCCTGAGGCCCGAAAAACTGGCCGAAAAGATAGAAAAAATCATCGAGTGCCGGAAACCAAAATTGCGGTATGTGGTCGCCAACCTTGAACAGAAGTTGTCGGTATTGCTGAAAAGAATTCTTCCCGGCAATATGTTTGTCGGTATACTGAGGAATTACTATAAAGTGTAAGGTGAGGTCAGATAGGCTTTGCAAAGATTGCACGTTTCATTAGGGGTTCTGTCTGATAGGTAGTACCCCATATTTTTTCTGCCTCGTTACCAATAATTTGAGGATTGGTATAAGCCCAAATGACATTATTCTTTATAGCATTGCGGTTCATCTCGGCATAATAGATTGAATGAACTCCGCGTTTCTGCCATTCGGGATGTACACCGTTGAGTAAGAGGTCTATAGTATCATATTTATGGAGAGCACGAAGGAGATGGAACCAACCGAATGGGAAGAGATGACCGTTAGCTTTCTTATAGGCTTCAGTGAGACTCGGGATGCTGAGACCAAAAGCCACCAGGTTATCGTCCTTGTCGACCACAAAGTTAACGAAATCAAGGTTGACAAAGGGGAAATACTCCTTGATATAGACATCTATTTCCTTGTCAGTCATTGGTACAAAGTCGTAGAGATCTTTGAATGACTCATTGAGAGTGTGGAAGAATTTACGAGCATAGGGATAAACCTCGCTGCGCTTCTTGAAACGCAGCATCTTGAGATTATATTTCTGAAGGATAAGCTCATTGATGCGAGCAACTTTCTCGGGAATCGGCTGACTGGCAGGCATCTTATACTGTTGCCAACGGCATTTGATTTTGCAGTCGAGGCGTTCAATGAACTTGATATAATACTCTGGATTATAGAGAGTGCTGAGATTTTGGCGAGCATCGAAACCTTCAATAACCCAGCATTCTTTATCCATATCTGTGAAACCAAAAGGACCTTCTATCTCGTTCATTCCCTTGGCTTTTCCAAATTCAACCACCTTGTCGAAAAGTGCCTTGCAGACATCGAAATCCTCGATGAAATCAAACCAACCGAAACGTACAGCCTTTTTGTTCCAATGCTCGTTGACAGTATGATTGATGATGGCTGCGACACGACCAACAACCTTGCCATCCCTTAGGGCGAGATAAAGCTGCAGATCGCAATGCTCGAGAGAGGGGTTTTTGTCGGTCAGAAGAGCACGTTCATCGCGATTGAGAGGAGGAAGGTAGGTGGGTACATCCTTGAAAAGCTTGTTAGGAAAAGCGATGAACTTATTAAGGTCGCAACGACCATTGACTTTGCGGATTTCGATATTACTGCTCATATACTTAGAAAAGATATAAGTTTAAAGTTTTATGAATATTTCTCGCTAAGGTTCAAACGATTAGCTAATAATCACTAATAAATTAACACACTTAAAGAGAACTATAAACTCTTTTACAACTTCTATAAATCGTCTCTTAAAGAGAAAAGACGTTTCACATGAAACGTCTTAGTTAAGTATTTATAATAGACCTAGTTTCTTGAAACATTTCACAGTTTTGTCGACTGCGAAATCGACCTGCTCGATGGTATGTGTTGCCATCCAGGCGAGACGTATTAGAGTATCCTCTGGCGGAACGGCAGGGGAGATAACAGGATTAACGAAAACACCCTCGTCAAGAAGCATACGGGTAACCATAAAGGTCTTGTCGTTGTCGCGAACATAAAGTGGTATGATAGGCGTTTCGGTGTTGCCTATTTCGAATCCAGCTTCACGGAACGACTTAAGGGCATAGTTTGCTACTTTCCAGAGATTTTCCTGACGCTCAGGCTCGCTACGCATAATCTCAATGGCGGCGATGACAGAAGCCGTTGCCGAAGGCGGAATGCTGGCGGTGAAGATGTAAGGACGTACATTGTGGCGCATCCAGTTGATGGTATCCTTATCGGCAGCTATGAAACCTCCAATAGAGGCGAGTGATTTGGAGAAGGTGCCCATAACAAGTTCCGTTTTGTCGAGGAGGTCAAAGTGGTCAGTTACACCACGACCTTCACGGCCAAAAACACCAAGTCCATGAGCCTCATCTACCATCAAGGTTGCCTGATACTTTTCGCAAAGGGCATGCATTTCGGGCAGTTTGGCTACATCGCCTTCCATACTGAAAACACCATCAGTAACTACCAGTTTTGCAGCTTCGAGAGGACAACGTTGAAGGACACGTTCCAAATCCTGCATGTTGTTATGCCTATACTTGAGAGTATTAGCGAAAGTGAGACGTTTGCCTTCGATGATGGATGCATGATCCATCTCATCAAAGATAACATAGTCACCACGACCTGTAACGCTAGGAATAACACCTGAATTGGCTTGAAAACCTGCAGAGAAAAGCATTACGCCATCCTTGCGAAGAAAGTCTGCAAGGATTTCCTCGAGTTGGATATGGATGTCAAGAGTGCCGTTAAGAAATGGAGAACCAGCACAACCGGTTCCATACTTGTCGATAGCAGCTTTTGCAGCCTCTTTGATTTTAGGGTGATTAGTGAGGCCTAAATAACTGTTTGACCCAAGCATAAGGACCCTGCGGCCGTTCATAGTCACCATAGTGTCCTGATCGCTGGATATTTCTCTGAAATAAGGATAAACCCCTTTGGCTTTAGCTTCTTGGGGAGCTGTATAACGTGCTAGTTTTTGCTGAAGTGGCTTCATCAATAAACAATGTAATAAAGTAATTAAGAGTGCAAAGTAACAAAAAAAAATCGAAAAATCAGGTCATCAAAATGTTAATTTTTTTGACAACTCCGGAAGGAGACGACTTGTTCCAACTCTAAAAAGCTGATTATTAATTTCTCCAATGGCCAATATTTTTTTTGTCATTATGTAATAAAGTAATGCATCATCGATGGTGGAAACGCCTCCAGAGACCTTAAAACCTACAATACGATTTGAGTTTTTTTGAAAATCGCGGATTGCATGAAGCATAGAGTAAGCTGCTTCGGGAGTTGCTCCAACGGCAGTCTTTCCTGTTGAAGTCTTTATGAAATCGGCACCATTTTGTAGAGCAATGGTAGATGCAGAATAAATGAGCTCAGGAGAAGAGAGTTGTCCCGTTTCGAGAATGATTTTGAGCAGAATGCCGTCGCCACATGTGCTACGAGCGGAGGATATCTCTTCGGCAAGATGATGACTATCGCCTGCAAGAAGGATTCCGCGATTGATGACAAAATCGACTTCGTCCGCACCATTATCTATTGCATAGCGGATTTCCTGAAGTTTGAGAGTGAGCGGCATCTGACCTGTTGGAAAACCTCCCACAACTGATGCTACCTTCATTCCTATAGGAGAGACAACCGACTTGGCTGCGGAAGCAAACTCTGGATATACGCACACAGAGGCTACAGAGCCGATATTAGGATTGCAATAATCAACAGCCTTTTGGCAAAAACTAATTACGTATTGGGTATTGTCCTCATCACGCAGAGTAGTGTGGTCAATGCAATGGAATATATCAGTATATGTTTGCGTTAATTCTTTGTCAGATAAAGAGTTGATATAGTTGTTTACTTCAGATAGAAAAGCATCGAAGCGTTTTTTGTCAAAAATAAAGTTAGGCATTGTTTTGCTTTTTCTTGAATGACTTGTTGAAAGTTTCGTGAGCAAGTGGTGGGAGTGAACGGTTTTTGCGCAAAGAAGGGGAAGCGTGTTTGAGGAAGAGGTGTTTTTTAAGAAAACGAGCTCCATTAAGCTTGTTACGGCTGAAAGAGATTTTGCGCATAACAGCCATAAGACGTCGGTCGGATTTGTCTAAAATTCCTTCTGCAAGGAAAGAACTACGCACATGAATTATTAAGTCGCGAATAGGTAGCGAAAGTGGACAAACCTTTTCACATCGGCCACAAAGTGTGCAGGCATAGGGGACATGTTTATAGCTTTCGAAAGTCTCGAGATAGGGGAGAGTAATGGAAGCAATAGGGCCTACAAAGACATTATTGTATGGTTCATCACCAATTGTCTGATATATAGGGCATACATCATTACAACGTCCACAATTTATACATGTGAGCGATTGTCGAAGGAATGAATCTTTAAGAATATTAGTGCGCTGGTTATCAATAATGAAGAGATAATTGTTGCAGTTGGGTGATGACTTGAATATAATCATATCTTGTCGAGCACCTCCTAAGCGATAAGAAATCTCTTGTTGGAGAATCTCAGCCAAACTGCTGCTGTTGCAAAGACTATCTATTGTGGCGAAGAAGATGTTAGTGGAAGTGTTAGTAAGTTTAGAGAGTGTGTTGTTGCTCTGGTTTAGAAGTAGTAAAGAACCTGAATCTGAAAACATCATATCGACAGCGAAGAACTGTATATCAGCATCGTCAGAGAGAGTTAGATTCTCATCTTTCAGGAAATATTTGATACCGAGCTCACGAAAAATTGTAGAAGAATTTATATTTGGAAGTCGTACTCGACGAGCTCTTTGGAGCTTGATTATTTTCTTGAGGAAAATAAAAACATCGTTGTAATCGGTTGCCCAAAAAATGGAGTTATTGCTTGAGGTGTAATTTTTCTCAAAGCGTGCTAGTTCTTCGTCCATATTCTCAATGCTTTTGCACAAAGAATTGGCTAAATGAACCAGCAGAGGAGAATTGGCTGGCAACGTATTAGCATCGTCTTCCTTCAGTTTATAAGACCCTGAAGAAGAATTGTTGATGGCTTTGTTGGATGCATCTATGAAATTGGAGTAGTATTCGTTATCCATTTTTTGGTATACGATTATTTTACTTTATAACAGTTTGTTGATTTTTTCGACTCGACGCTGGTGACGTCCTCCTTCGAATGGGGTGTTGAGGAAAATATCTACAAGACGGAGTGCTGTATTTTCATCTATGAAGCGTGCAGGAAGGGAAATAATGTTGGCATCATTATGTTGACGTGCAAGTGATGCTATTTCCTCATTCCAACATAGAGCACAGCGCACATTGGGATATTTATTGACTGTCATTTGCACTCCGTTGCCCGAACCGCAAATGACTATACCTCTTGTGTATTCACCACGATTAATGGCTGAGCCTACTTTGTGTGCGAAATCTGGATAATCTACACTTTCAGAAGAAAATGTACCGAAATCCTTTACTTCAAAATCTCTTGATTGAAGATACTTAACTACAATGTTTTTTAGTTCATATCCGGCATGATCGGATGCAATAGGTATTATTTCTTTCATGGGGAGTAAATTTTTGCAAAATTACAATAAAAAAGCGTTTTTTTTGTTAATGATATACAATAATGATGTGAAGAAATTAACTTTTTTATACTAATATGCTTTAACATAGTTGTTTATGTTGTTATAAACATTATGATGTTAATAATGGTTTAATAAATTGGTGAAAAAAAATGATAAGTGATAAAAGAGGTGTTGATTGTTGAAATAGGTTGAAAAAAATGGAAGTTTTTAAAAGTTCTTAGATTTGTAATTAACTGGAAAAACATATTAACAGAAGGGTGTTTAGACGGGAATAAACAAGTTGTTGATAACATCATAAATAACGCAAAAACAAACTGATATAATTGATAAATGTTGTTGATTTGAGTTGACATTTTTTCCAACTTTTCCTAAAAAAACGATGTTTTCAACAAATTAACAGCATAAAAAAATAAAAGAAAAAATAATTTTAAAAGGATTATTTATTTTTACTGCCGCTTTTGGGCTTCAATCTTATTTTTAACGTAAACCTTAGCATATATGACAAGCTTAGATTACAAAAATGAAATTTTGCGTCTTAAAAAAGAAAAGGGCGCCGTAATTTTGGGTCACTATTATCAGATAGACGAAATTCAATCTATTTCTGATTATGTTGGCGACAGTTTAGCTTTGGCTCAAGAAGCCCAACGTACTGATGCTCCCATTATTGTTTTTTGCGGGGTTCATTTTATGGCCGAAACTGCCAAGATTCTTAATCCTTCGCGCAAAGTTCTTCTTCCCGAATTGGCTGCCAGTTGTTCTCTTGCCGAATCATGTAATGGTGCTGATTTACGTCAATTCAAAGCCGAACATCCTGATCATATTGTTGTCTCTTATGTTAATTGTTCGGCTGAGGTTAAGGCTGAGTCGGATCTTATTTGTACTTCCGGCAATGCCGAGAAACTTATAAACGCCCTTCCTCAAGATCAGAAAATAATATTTGCCCCTGATAAGAATCTTGGTGGCTATATTAATCGTCAAACAGGACGCAATATGTTGCTTTGGAATGGTGTTTGTACTGTTCATGATGCTTTGGAATCTGAAAGTATTCTGAAATTAAAGGCAGAAAACCCCGATGCGCCTGTAGTTGCCCACCCAGAATGCAATTCTGCTGTTTTGGCTGTCTCTGAATTTGTCGGTTCAACAAAGGCTATGCTGACTTATATAAAGAATTCCGACAAAAAACGCTTCATTGTTGCTACCGAGGCTGGTATTCTTTATGAAATGAAGCGTGATAATCCCGACAAAGAGTTTATAACAGTACCGGGTGGTTGTGAAGACGGCACTTGCTGCTCTTGCGCAGAGTGTTCGTATATGAAGATGAACACGATGGAGAAGCTATATAAATGTCTCCGTGATGAAACTCCAGAGATAACAATGTCGGCTGATATGATTGAGAGAGCAGCCAAACCTATTGTTCGTATGCTCGAGATGTCGCGCCAACTTGGAATAATCAAGTGATTGCCATGATAGGACAGAAGCAGGTTTATGATTATCTTGAATCGATTGGCATAGCATTCGACTACTATGAGCACCCCGAAGCTCCTACGATAGAGATTGCCTCTCAGTTCTACAGAGGTGAAGGAACAACGTTGTGCAAAAACCTTTTCTTCCGCAACCACAAAGGCAACCGTCATTACCTTGTGATTATGGATAGCCGTCATGAGATGGATATCCATAGTATGGAAAAACGTCTGCATCAAGGAAAGCTTTCTTTTGCATCGCCCGAGAGGATGGACAGATATCTTGGTGTAAGGCCTGGGTCGGTCAGCCTTTTCACATTAGTCAACGACAAGAATCATGAAGTATTCCTCTTTGTCGATTCAGCTTTGATGAAGGCTGAAAAGGTCAGTTTTCATCCTAACGACAATCGTGCATCTTTGGTTATTAGTGGTGCTGATATGATGAAATTCATAGAGAGTGTTGGTAACGAATACGAGATTCTTGATTTGTATGATTAGGTTCAAAAAAGAATGTTGAAAACTGTTGATTACTTGTTGATAACTATAAGAAACTTGATAATTGAAACTTTTGTATAAATTATTGAATAATAGATAGTTGTATATATGTTTCACGTGTAACATTTAGAAGGAGGATAAGCGATATGAAAACGATGGAAATAGAGGTTAAGGAACCTGTGAAATTGATGGATTTGATAGCTCAAACTTTTCCTGACAGCAGTCGTACAAAGCAGAAGGAAATACTGCAACATCGCGTGTTGATAGCATCACGTAGAATAACGCAGTTTGACTTTCCGCTAGCGCCAGGAATGAAGGTGACTATCATGGGTGATGAGAATAGAGGCAAGCTGATGCAAGGTAAGATGGATATTATGTACGAAGACCATGATTTGATGGTGGTGAACAAACCTGTCGGATTGTTGAGCAGTAGCAATAACCCCAAAGATATGACGGTCATCAGCGAGATAAACGACTACTTCATCCGTCGCCGCTCTCGTCAGAGGGCTCATGTGGTGCATCGCTTAGATAGGGACACATCGGGGTTGTTGCTGGTAGCAAAGTCGAAAGAGGTTTCTCGTCAACTCGAGATGAATTGGAAGGAGAAAGTATTCGACCGTGCTTATGTCGCAGTCACATGGGGTGCACCAGTTCCTGCCTTCGGTACGGTTCGTTCGTGGTTGACCGAAAACGAATATGGAGTTGTTTCATCGCCTACCGACAATGGAGGAAAGTTGGCAATAACCCACTACAAGACTTTGAAGAAAAAAGGCCGTTTTGCTCTTGTTCAAATGCAACTCGAAACAGGACGACGCAACCAAATCAGAGTGCACATGCGTGAGTTGGGTCACCCGTTGCTGAAAGACCCAATCTATGGCTATCGTGACGATAACTCACCTATCAAACGTTTGGCTCTTCACGCCTTCAAACTCTGTTTCTATCATCCCGTCACGGGAAAGGAAATACGTTTAGAAACTCCATTTCCTCCAGAGTTCACACAACTGTTCGATTAGAAAAACAAATGTTGATTAGCATAGTACAATAAACCCCAAAATTGAATAATGATCAGACAAATCCAAATGTCTGCAAAAATATAGATAAAGCCAATGGAATATAATACACAACGAGGAGAAATGATGTATCGTGAGTATGGTCGCTCGATAGAAAAACTGATTGATAAAGTCTGCAAGATGCCTGATGGTGAGAGCAAAGACGAAGCGGCAAAAGCCGTCGTCTACTCTATGAGCATAGTGAGCGGAGTATCGGTAAAGGACGATTTGTCTTACCATAAATTGTGGGATCACCTGATGATTATGTCGTCGTTCAGACTTGAGAAGTCGTGGCCTTATTCCGATGAAGAACTCAATAAACTGAAGGATCGTTCATCAAGCGAAGATGAGAAACCTACCGAGCATCTCCCTTATCGTGACAAGAAAATAAGAATCCGCCAATATGGTGCAAATCTCGATAACATGATGTGCAAATTGAAAGATATGCCCGATGGCGAAGAGTATCGTGAGCTTGTAAAGCTTATTGCCGAACAGACAAAACGCAGCTACCTTGCTTGGAATGGTGATTTGTCTGACGACAACATAATAATTGACCATGTGGCTCGACTCTCCGAAGACGAGCGTGTAAGGGAAGTAATGAACGGAAAGAGAATATTCGTACAACCTGGCAGCATTCCCTTCGACATCATGGAGAAAAAGAAGAAAAAGAAGAAAAAATAATCCCTCAGCAAGAAAAATTGACATTATTGTGGGCAATTGAGTTGGGTTGAATGTAAAAGACCAAAATTTCAACAATATTTTATGTAGAGTCGGTAATAAAAGCAATTTTTTCTCGTTACAAGATTTATGAGTACATTCGAAATAGAAGGAGGCTACAAACTCCATGGAACCATATATCCGCAAGGAGCCAAAAACGAGGCGCTACAAGTCATTTGTGCGGTGCTGCTTACGCCCGAACGTGTAGTGATTGAAAACGTCCCCGACATCAGGGACGTCAATCACCTGATTCAGCTACTGAAACTGATAGGCGTTAAAGTTGAAGAACTCCCGTGGAATCCCGATAGCCAATCCGCAAAAACTGTTGGCAAGAGCTATGCTTTCCAAGCCGATGAGGTCGATATTGACTCAATCGGAAGTGCCGAATTTTGCCGACTCGCATCGCAGTTGAGGGGTAGCATAATGATTGCAGGTCCTCTGCTTGCACGTTTTGGGATGGCCGTCGTACCCCAACCTGGTGGCGACAAGATTGGCCGTCGACGCATCGACACTCATCTTACAGGAATGGAGAAACTGGGTGCAAAAGTCGAGGATTTCATCCTTCGCGTTGCCGCTGCCGATGGTGGTCGCAGCGCCAACTATGGTGGCTATCGTCTCATCAAGGAGGGAACCCTCAAGGGAACCTACATGCTGCTCGATGAGGCTAGTGTGACAGGTACTGCCAACATCGTGATGGCTGCCGTTATGGCCGAAGGCACAACAACCATTATGAACGCCGCTTGTGAGCCTTACGTCTATCAGCTTTGTGAGATGCTTTGCCGTATGGGTGCAAAAATCAGCGGCTTGCGAAGCAACCGTCTTGTGATTGAAGGTGTCAAGCAACTAGGAGGCACTACTCATCGCCTCCTGCCTGATATGATTGAGGTGGGAAGCTTCATCGGTATGGCAGCAATGACCCAAAGCGACATCACCATTAGCGGTGTTCAGATAGAGCATCTAGGACTTATTACTCAAGTCTTCCGTCGCCTCGGAATAGAGATATGGCAACGCGGAGACGACCTTTACATTCCTTCCAAGGAGGTATATGAAATCGACCGATTCAGAGATGGCTCTATACTTACCATCGCAGATGCACCTTGGCCAGGTTTCACTCCCGACCTTATCAGTATCGCTCTCGTCACCGCCATCCAGGCAAAGGGTAGCGTGCTGATTCATCAGAAGATGTTTGAGAGTAGACTCTTCTTCGTCGACAAGCTTATAGATATGGGTGCACAGATTATTCTCTGCGACCCGCATCGTGCAACAGTCATTGGCCTTGCTCGCGAGCATCCTTTGAGGGGAATGCACATGACTTCGCCCGACATACGTGCCGGTGTTGCCCTTCTCATAGCTGCAATGGCAGCCAAAGGTGTAAGCCGCATCGACAATATTGAGCAGATTGACCGTGGATATGAGCATATTGATGAGCGTCTCAATGCCCTCGGTGCCCATATCCGGAGGATTAGTTAGCGTATAGTGATTGGTGATTGGGGAATAGTGAGTGGGAATAAGTGAATATGAGGATGGTGGTTAGTGAATAGTAATTTTAAGTGTTAAACTATCAATTTTTATAACATAATGTTCGGTTTTTTCAAGAAAAATAAGGTATTGCCCACTTTTGCGCCACTCGTGACCGATATGCATTGTCACCTGCTGCCTCTCGTCGACGACGGAAGCAAGTCGCTTGAAGAGTCACTTGAGGTTATGGAAACCATGAAGGCTGTGGGTTTTGAGCAGATTAGGCTCACTCCCCATTTCTGTTATCCGCGCTTCCCAAACAGCGAAGATGATATCCTCGAACGCTTCAAGAATTTCTCATTCGAAGTGGATAACAATCGCGACAACCGCAACATTCCACGCCTCACCAGCTGCACGGGCGAATACCAGATTGACGACGGCTTTCAAGGTCATGTAGATAGTGGCAAGCTGCTCACCTATCATTTTGCCGATCCCAAGCAAGGTGCCGAAAAAGGTCTTTTGCTCGTTGAGTTCTCATTACGTCAGAAGCGTATGGGATTGGATGAGGCCATCTTCGCTCGCACTATGGAAGGCTATGATGTGATACTTGCCCATCCCGAGCGTTATCCTTATTTCGACAGTCGCAGCTCTTTCCTCGAGCAACTCAAGGAGCAAGGTGTTTACTTCCAAGTCAACATCCTTTCTCTCGAAGGTTTCTATGGCCCTGAAGCTCAAAAGAAAGCTTTCGATTATATCGAAAACGACTGGGTTGAGTTCTTGGGTACCGATATGCACAATCTTGGTTACGCTATGGCCCTCAAGAACGCCTCTACCAACAAGAAAATCATCAAGCTCATGGAATCAACCGAATTCCTAAACTCCAAACTAGCAGTAAAATGAATACATTAGAAGCAATTTCCCCCATTGATGGCCGCTATCGTGGCAAAGCAGAAAAACTGGCTGCCTATTTCTCCGAATCCGCTCTCATCCGTAATCGTGTGCGCGTTGAGATTGAATATTATATCGCCCTCCTCAAAGAGCTCGCTATTGCCGACACTAAAGCCGACGAGCAAAACCTCCGCTCCATCTATCAGGATTGGAGCCTTGAGTCGGCACAACGTGTGAAAGATATAGAGAAAGTTACTAACCACGACGTCAAGGCCGTCGAATACTTCATCAAAGAGCGATTCGATGCCATGAATTGCACTCTGCCGAGAGAACTTGTCCACTTTGGCCTCACTTCGCAGGATATCAACAACACTTCGTTCCCCGTGATGCTGAAAGATGCTCACACCGAAGTGATGCGTCCCGCCATCGAAGAGCTTGTGGAGAAGCTGCAAAGTCTTGCTGAGGAATGGCGTAACATACCTATGCTTGCCCACACTCATGGTCAGCCGGCATCGCCTACTGCACTTGGTAAGGAACTTATGGTCTTTGTCTACCGTCTCCGTCAGCAGATTGCAAGCCTCGAAGCAGTTCCCCATAGCGGCAAATTCGGTGGCGCAACAGGCAATCTCAATGCCCACTATATAGCTTATCCCGACCACAACTGGGAGGCGTTTGCTGAGCGTTTTATGCGCGAATCGTTGGGCCTCGAGCGTCAGCGTCTTACCACACAGATTGAGAACTACGACCATTTGGCTGCCTATATGGACGCAATGCGTCGCATCAACACCATTCTTATCGACCTCTGCCGCGACATTTGGACATATATCTCGATGAATTATTTCCGTCAGAAAATCAAAGCTGGTGAAGTAGGAAGCTCAGCGATGCCGCACAAAGTCAATCCAATTGATTTTGAGAATGCTGAGGGCAATCTTGGTATTGCCGACGCTCTCTACACCCATTTTGCTATGAAGCTCCCTATCTCCCGTATGCAACGCGACCTCACCGACTCTACGGTCATCCGCAATCTCGGTGTGCCTCTGGCTCATACTTTAGTGGCTATCAGTTCGTTGATGAAAGGCCTCGGCAAGCTGCTACTCAGCGAAGATCGTCTCTATCAAGACCTTGAGGACAATTGGGCAGTAACGGCAGAAGCCATCCAGACGGTTCTCCGTAGTGTTGATTACCCCAATCCTTATGAGGCTCTCAAACAACTTACTCGTACCAACGAAAAAGTAACCGCTGAAACTATGTCGGCATTCATTGATACCTTAGAAGTTAGCGACGACGTAAAGAAGCGTCTGCATGCTATTACACCTCACAATTATCTCGGCAACGCTGTAAGATGGTAAAAGGTGAATGGTAAAAAGGTGAATGGAGAACGGAGAAAAGTGAATGGTATGATGTGTCAGCAAGTCAAACAATCAATCAATTAGCAAATCAAACTATCTAATAATCAAGCATTCTCTAACATACAAGCTAATGAAGAAGAGGGCAGGGTTGCTGTTCCTCTTCTTCGTGCTGACCACTCTTTCGGCACTACTTATCACTTGCACAGCTTTGAGTGTGACTGACTTTCTTCAGCTTATCTTCCCCACTGAGGGAGCTAGCTCACTCAAAATTAATGAAGGCAATCCAGTGATGGTAGCTGTAGGTAGTGTTTATGAGGCTCTTGCACGTCTTGAACCTATGCGGGCACTTACTCTTTATGCCATATTGCTCTTCCTGCTTTATGGATTTAAGAACCTCTTTTCCTATCTATCTATTGTCATCTTCTCGAAGATAAGAATATCTATTGTTAGTGAAATCCGCGAACGCCTTCATGCTGCGGTAATGCAGCAGAAACTCTCGCAGTGGAGCAGCCAGCAGCAGGGACAATGGTTATCGCGTATGACAAACGATATAGCTGAATATGAAGACAATGTGCTTGACAGCATAAGAATGTTCATTACTGCAGTCACGAGTATGCTGATTTATGTCTTCATGTTGCTTTATCTCGATTGGCGACTCACTTTGATGGTCGTAGTTGTAATGGGTGTTGGGGCGTTGCTCCTCTCTTCCAGCCGCAGATTGAAGCGACAAGGACGCAAGTTGCAGGAGATTGGTGGCGAATTGACAACCACAACACAGGAAACTCTTGACTCGCTCAAGGAGATAAAGGCAGCTACGGCAATTGAATATGTAAACCGTCGTCAACGTGAGCAGAATGAGCGATTCACAAGGTTGCGCATTAAGCTTTACAGGAAACTGTTTGCCGCTTCACCATTAAGCGATTTCTTGGGTAATATGATTGTTGTGGCAATCCTTATCATAGGTGCTTTCCGTGTGCTTGGAGCTGATTCGTCGATGTCGGCAGCAATGTTCGTCTCTTACATTATCATCTATGTGCTGATGCTCGCTCCTATCAAGGATTTCAGTAATGCCATTGCCCAAATCAAAAAGGGTAGGGGAGTGGAGCAGCGTTTCAGCGAACTTATCTCTGATAATGTCACATCCCTTCAGCACGAAAAGACAAAGATTACCAATACAATATCTTCCTTAGAATTTCGAAATCTCTCTTTCTCGTATGGTGACCACGCGGTTATCGACCAACTCTCAATGTCCGTTCCAATACATTCCCATACTGCCATCATTGGTGAGAGCGGTTCAGGTAAGACTACCTTTGGACGACTTGTGACGGGTCTCCTTGAGCAGCAAAATGGTGAAATACTTATCAATGGAAAACCCACTTCTGCCGATGAACGTAGAGGGTTGGTGGCATATATACCGCAGGAGCCTATGCTCTTCAACGACACCGTGGAGGGCAATATCCGTTTCGGTCGCGAATGGCTATCTGACGACGATATCAGCCAATCTGTTAATCTCGCTCAGGTTGAGCCTATCTTGCACTCTTTGCCTCAAGGGATGCAAAGCGAAATAGGCGATGGAGGAGGACGCCTAAGTGGCGGAGAACGCCAGCGAATCTCTATTGCCCGTGCCCTTGCTGGCAACCCCGATATTTTGGTTATGGATGAAGCCACAGCGGCTCTTGATGCTGCTACCGAGCAAAACATAACCCAGCAGATTCGCGATACCCTTGCTGGCCGTACGGTAATTGTCATCGCCCATAGGGCATCCACAATTGCTGCATGCGACAATGTTTTCGACATTTCGCGCCATAAATGGGTTCGTGTGGCAATGATGATTGGTGGAATGATACTATGTGGCAATGCTCATGCAGCATGTGTAGATGACACCATACCTTTGCAAGCTCAGCAGACGGGCTTCCGCACCGTCGAACTCACTTGGAATGCCGGAGATGGAACGACAAGCCTATATCGCCAATATCCAGGTGAAACAACGCCCATAATTATTGCGACAACAGAGGGCTCTTCATGGACAGATCATCATAGCCGTTGTGTTTGTGACGATACCGTGCGATACAGCATTGTTCGCGGTTCAGAAGAAGGTTATGCGGCTGTAATGGTAAGCGATAATGCACCCACAGCAATGGCGGAATGGGGTATTGTTACCGTAGAGGATGAACAGGTAAAGTTGAATTGGAAAGCGAGTATCGACGATGACATCATGGGTTATCTTATCTGTGAAGGTAATCCCAGTGTGGTGGTTGATACTGTTTTCGGCCAACACAATACGAACTACACTTACACCGCAGATGATGCACTTTCAGTACATCATTTTCGTCTTTGTGCATTTGATTCATGCCGTCAGGCATCGCCCTTGACAGATGCTTGCAATAACATAGTCTTAAGCCTCGATGCCGACCCTTGCAGCCGAAGTGTGCAAGCCGGGTGGAACGGCTATGAGAATATGCCCTCTGGTGTCGGTTCTTACGAGTTATGGGCAAGTGAAGATGGAGCTGCTTTTCGTCGTGTGGCACAAACAGATGCTGCAATTACTCAAGCTTCATTCGATGTTTCCGAAAGTTGTATCAATTTGACAGCTTTTATCAAGGTCATATCTGTTGATGGTCAAAGTGAAGCTAATTCTAATAGAGTCAGCGTTCAGTTCTTAACGGTTGAAAGACCAGCTTATTTCTATCTTCGCAAAGTGTCGGTTGCAGGCGATGGGAAAAGTGTCAATATTTTGGCTCAAACCGACCCCTCTTTTGCAGGTACTGACTATAGGCTCTACCGCACTGTTGCCGATCGACCAGCATCCGTTGTTGCTCATCTGTCTCCCTCTAGCGACGGAACACTTTCATGGACAGATACTGGTGTTGATCCAACCTCGGAACCTTGTGGGTACTATCTTGGCGTAGATGATGGCTGCGGTCGCAACGAGATGCGAACAGCAATGGGCTATACAATTTTGCCTCAGCTGCTTACAGAGGGAGAAAGTCTTGTTTTGAGATGGGATGCATACAACGGCTGGACAGGGTCAACTCGTTACCAAGTAATCTCCTCCCCGTTAGATAAAGATAACTGGGAACTTGATGGCGATACATGGGAGACGGTTTATCAGCTTGCTAATAATGCAGGAATACGTCGTTACAAGGTCCTTGCTTTCGAGGGATCCAACTCCGAATATCAGCGAGACGACAGCCTTCAGAGTGTTCAGGTGTACCACCGACCGCATACCGATATATGGCTCCCCAACGCCTTTACTCCTACCGAGACAAGCAACAATACATTCTTTCCTTCTGCCCAGTATATTAATCCTGAAGGATATAGTTTTACAATATTCAACCGGCAGGGGATGATGCTTTTCAGTACCACCCAAACCGATGCCTTTTGGGATGGTCGCTATAATGGTGTCATTCAACCCAATGGAGTCTATGTATATAAGATAACTTTTCGCCAGAATGACGGCACCGACCAATATCTGATGGGAACTGTCATGTTGATAAGATAATAGATATTGACGAATTAACGAGTTCACAAACCACTAAAACCCTTAACCCCTTTGAAAGTAGCAATTCACATAAAAAACGACACACCGCAGCATGCAGAAGGGCGCAGAGCTCTTGTTGACGAGCTGCATCGTGTTGGTATTGAAGTTATTGAAGATTGGACACCCGAGAAATCTATCGACATGATGGTTAGTATCGGAGGCGATGGTACGCTGCTTAGCGCCGTACATAAGATAGAAGGCAACGGCATTCCTGTGGTCGGAATCAATTTTGGTCATCTTGGTTTCCTCACCACCGCTGGACGTGACGATATTCAGAAACTTGCCTTATCACTCAAAGAGGGTCGATACACTATCGAACCACGTACTATGCTTCAGGTTACCCTTGATATGCAGGAGAGTGAAGACTCTCGTCGAGTTCTTTTTGCACTTAACGAGGTTTATTTGCATCGCCGTGAACTTCAGCCTCTTCTCCACACTCAGGTACAGGTCGATGGCGACTTGGTAGCTACTTATGCTGCCGATGGGCTTATTGTAGCTACTCCGACGGGCAGCACTGCCTATTCGCTCAGCTGCGGAGGCCCTATCTTGGCACCAGGTTCTGGTAGTTTGGTGATAACCCCCATTGCAGCTCACACCCTTACTCAACGTCCGATAATCCTTTCCGACGATGTCTCCTTGCGTTTGCGCGACGAAGAAGCCGATGTAAAGTATACCCTTGGTGTCGATTCCTTTGTATGCACTATGCTGGGAGGCAGCATCATAGAGATTCGTAAAGCTGATTTCAAAACCCATCTTGTTCGTATTGAGCATCAGAACTTCTTTTCAGCTTTGCGCGACAAACTAATGTGGGGTGTATAAAGACAACATCTAATATTTCCCCTTTAGAGGATGCCTAAAACAAATATCGAATCAATTATTAGTCAAACAATTAAATAGTCAACATATAATGGATTTAAGCACTTATTTTCAACCAGTCGACTTGAATGAGATAGGATGGAGCGAGAGTGATTATTTTTCAAATATTGCCTCATGTACAGATATTTATTCTAACGGAAAAGAGTTCCCCAACATAGAGGGTGCTGCACTTGCCATTGTTGGCATTCGTGATGATAGCGGATCGTCAGACAATAAGGGTTGTGCTGATGCCCCCGACGAGATTCGACGCTATCTCTACGCACTTGCTAAGCCTATCGAGGAAATGCGAATAGTAGATCTTGGCAACCTAATGCCTGGCAACAGCGATGAGGATACCCAGTTTGCAATCACCGAAGTCCTCTACAAACTCTTGGAGCGTAATGTTACAGTCATCATTCTTGGTGGTGGCCAACATATTACATTTAGTAGCTACAAGGCATACGAGGTGTTGGGTCGAGTCATCAATATGGCAAGTATCGACTCTCGTTTCGACCTTGGAAATGACCAGTTGCCTCTCTCTTCTCACAACTGGTTGAGTCACATCGTGGCTCAGCAACCAAATTATCTCTTCAATTTCTCCAATATAGGTTATCAGACATATTTCAACGGCCAGACGCTGGTTAAGCTTATGGATGAGTTGGGTTTCGATGCCTATCGTTTAGGTGTGATACAAGGCGATATGGTACGCGCAGAGACCCTTGTACGCTCTGCAGATTTAGTTTCTGTTGATATGGGGTGTGTGCGACTCAGCGATGCCCCAGGTCAAGAGCAAGGCTCCCCTCATGGCTTTTATGGTGAAGAACTATGTCGCCTCACCCGTTTTGCTGGCATGAGTGATAAACTCTCATGTATAGGTTTCTTTGAGTACAATCCCCTTTACGACCGTCGTGGGCAAACAGCTCACCTAATAGCTCATGCTATCTGGTACTTCATAGAGGGCTTCTATAATAGAGCTTCAGATTTTCCTCATCGCGACAAGCAGAATTACAAGCATTATATGGTAGGACTTAACGACGGCGATTTTGAGATTTCGTTTTATAAGAGCAAAAAGAGTGACCGTTGGTGGATGGAAGTCCCGTATAATGGTGAACAACAGCAACAATACGAACGCCATCTGCTTATCCCATGCACCTATGCCGACTATCAGCAGGCTCAGCAAAACGAAGTACCAGAACTATGGCTCAAATACTACAATCGTGTCAATTGAGCGCTATTTAATAATTATTCGTATCTTTGCATCTTGAAATAAAACCAATAATTATTCAAACATCTTATTAATCAATCTATTTTCAAAATTTGGGGGTGCCCCAACTAGGCGATAAAAAGCCAATGGCTGAGAACAAACCCCGTAAAACCTGATCCGGATAATACCGGCGGAGGAAAAATTATGAAAAAAAAGTTACTTAATGCAGGTGCATTGAGCCGTTTGCTCTGCACAGCTGTGGCTATCTTTGCCACAACACAAATTTCTTATGGTCAAACCCGCGATACCGTGCAGGTACAGAAGTTGCAGACAATAGTCATCAGCGACTCTCGTGTAAGCAACAAGGCACCCCTGACAACAAGTACCTTGAACCGACAACAGTTGGACGAGGCTCGCACAGAGTTGTCTGTACCTTATATGCTTGAAACGCAACCTTCTGTGGTGGCTAGTGGCGAGAACGGTACCATTGGTGGCACCTATATTCGCATTCGTGGTGTCGAACCTAACCGTATCAATGTCAACCTCAATGGTATCACGCTGAATGACCCCGAGAGCCAGCAGGTTTTTTGGTACAATATTCCTAACCTTGGTGGCATGTCTCAAAGCATGCAGATACAACGTGGTATGGGTGCTTCTACAGGCGGCAGTTCTGCAATGGGTGCTGCCATCAATATGCAGACGCTAAATGCTCGCAGCAAAGCCTACGGTGAGGCTGATTTCGGTTATGGCAGCTGGAACACACGCCAATATGGTGCAAGTGCCGGTACAGGCATTATGAAGAGCGGTCTTTCGTTCGATTTTGCATATAGCGGTCTTACTAGCGACGGTTTCATACGCAGCTGGGGTACCGACCAGCAGAGCTTCTTTGGAAGCGCTAGCTGGTACGGTGAACGCACCCTCATTAAGCTGCTCACCATAATAGGAAACCAGAAGACTGGCATTGCTTGGAATGGTGCTTATCCTGACCAACTTGATGCAGATCCCACCTATAACTCTGCTGGACAGTACGATATGGACGGCAAAACAATGTATTACGACAACGAGACCGACAACTACTGGCAACGTCATTACCAACTCTACATTTCCCATCTCCTAACTGATAAGTGGAGTCTCAAGGGAGCTTTCGACTTTATGCATGGTGGTGGTTATTATGAGCAGTACATGACTGCTGCAAGCGGTTATGTACCAGCTCCATTCGCTTATGTGAGTGATGTTGTGTTCCAAAAGCGTATGGACAACTATACCTATACTGGAAATGCTGCAGTTAATTACAACAGCGAAAAGTTGTCATTTAGCTTTGGTGACAATTTTGTCTACTATGATGGACAGCAGTATGGTGACGTTATTTGGTATCGCGACACCGCTATGCATTATGATTTGCCTTATCGCTGGTACGATAACAAAAGTGCAAAACTTGACAATTCAGTATATGCTAAAGCAAACTACGATTTCAACTCTGACTTAAACATTTATGGCGACCTTCAGTTGCGCATGGTCAACTACCGTATTCACGGCCAAAGCGATGATGTGCTTGCAGGCACAGCTAAGGATGGTGATTTTGACATTACCAACAAATACCTTTTCTTTAATCCTAAATTGGGTGTCAATTACCGCTTCAAAGGCAACCAGCGTCTCTATTTTGTGGCTGGCATCAACAGCCGTGAACCTGTACGTTTTGACATTATGAGTGCTTATGCAAATGGTGACACTATTAAGCCTGAAACCATGCTCGACCTTGAGCTCGGCTACCATATTACCCAGAGCCGCTGGGCTTTTAATGCCAATATTTATGCAATGCTATACAAGGACCAGATGACCCCCAATGGCGATGTCTTGACAGGTTATGCTCTCATGGAGAATGTTGAGAAGAGCTATCGTCTCGGTATTGAACTCGAGGGTGGTTACAAGTTCACCGATTGGTTCCGTCTGGATGCCAACTTGACTCTCAGCAAGAACAAGGTTCTAGATCTTACCTACTTTGTCTTCGAGACAGGAGATACGGTGCAGAGCTCTGCTACAGGAACTACCGACTTGGCTCTTTCTCCTTCTGTAGTAGGTGCGGCTATAGCTACATTTGTCCCGTTCAAAAATGCAAAACTTCAGTTCATTGGAAAATATGTTGGCAAGCAGTTTGCTGACAACACCAGTCGTGAGTGCTATGCCATAGACCCCTATTTCCTGCTCAACTTAAAAGCAGCTTATACTTGGCATTTGAAAGGCTCCAACGAGATTGAGGCACAGTTGGTGGTCAACAACATTCTAAACCATAACTACCGTCTCCATGCATGGGCAGGTGATTGGTCCGACAATTGGACAACTCCTGGAACTACCTACTACTTCCATGACCGTACTTGGCTCCAACAGCCTGGCCGTAACTTCATGGCTCGCGTAATCTATCGTTTCTAAATGATTATACTCGACATTGTTGGCGCAGTCATCGGCTTGGTCTTTGTATTCAGTGAGTACAAGGCCAGCCGATGGCTTTGGCCGTCGAGTCTTTTGATGGCTGCCTTTTATGCTGTAATCAACTTCAGCATCGGTTGGTATGCCAACATGGGCATTTGCATCTACAATTTTGGCATCTCCATCTACGGGTTGCTGGTGTGGCGTGGCTTGATTCAGAGCAAGGAGAAAACTGAGCGTCCTATCACTAGTTGTCCGCTGCGCCTCTGGCCTTGGCTAATTGTGGTAACGTTGCTGCTCACACTTCTTTTCTACTGGCTCCTGTCTCTGCTTGGCGAAGCCACTAAACCTGTTCTCGACGGACTTAGCGCTGCACTCGGAATTGTAGGAATGTGGATGCTTTCGCAGAAATATTGGGAGCAATGGCTCTTC
>CADBOG010000066.1 GCA_902796265.1 uncultured Bacteroidota bacterium | reverse complement strand
TTCTCGGCATCCCAATGGGTGCGCACCTTCTTGTCTTGAAATATCTGAACTTTCTCCATAACATTTCTTATTTCAGCAGCTTCCTATTTCCCACTTCTTCCAGCACGGACATTTGCTGGATGGCTATTTTATTGAGTTTGTGCAGGCGATCGCGCTGAGGGATACCCTCATTGATAAACACCGCATTCAGGTTCCTCACTGTATTATTTCGATTTTCAAAGGTGTTCGGTTCCATTTTAGGGTACTCCATATTGGAGAGGCAGATAAGTTGGTTAATCGTGGCATAGTCGCGCATGTTGCCCTTCTTGCCGGGATTGGCCTCGCGCCACTCTTTGGCGGTCATCCCGAAGTTTTTGTTCTCCGCTTCGCTATCGAAAGTCCACTGGACTTTCTTCACATTCAGGACATCCGCTTCCTCGGCGTAGATAAGCGAGCTATGGTAGGCATCCACCTCGTCGGGTACAAGGTTGGCTCGCACAGCGTCGGTGTGTATATGGTTTGTTCTCCGCTTCGCTATCGAAACATCCACTGGATGTTTCTTCATGTTCGACAGCTCCCTCTTAGCCGACCAACCAAGTTGCTTCTGCTCATCTTCCTTCAGCCGCTGGTATTCTTTTACCAACAGCAGTTGGAAGCGAGGACTAATCCACATACCGAAATGATAGGCAAGGTCACGGTGGGCATAGGTGCCGCCATATCTGCCAGCCTTTGATATAATGCCCACGGCGCCAGTCCTCTCCACCCATGTCTTCACCGACAGCACAAAGTTGTTGCTTCCTGCCATATTTCTAATTGTACCGAATTCGGTATAATTAAAATTAGGATTATACAATGCTTCCCACTCACCGAGATACTCGATGGTACTCTTCAAGCTTAACCAACGGAAAATAACGTGCTCCTGCATTTGATTGCGCACCATATCCGTTAGTGAAATATAGTCGCTCTCGTTATGCGAGATAACCGTGATTGCTTGTTCTTGAACATGTATTGTGGTCGGCATATTGGTACTCTTTTGAATTTTTTTATAAAAAAATGATTACTAATTTGAAGTCAACCAGACATTCTACTTTTTTCGCTGCATCTATTTAGACCTAAACACTTAAAGATTAATATGATATGTTATTATTTACACAATATGTGAATTTACAAAAATACAAAATATTATTGAATTCATATTAAAAAAACACAACTGTTGCGAACAATTTATTCACAACAGATATACTTTTAAGACTTTCCGGTTTGGGATTGGAGTGGTGGAATTCTTCAATACCATACAACCTTACAGACTTACAATCTTACAGACTTACAGTCTTAGACCCTTACAATCTTACAATCTTACACCCTTACAGTCTTACAGATTGTTTTTGGATATCCGGAAGTCAAAAAGAAAAAAGATATGAAATGCCCCATTTTGGACTGTAAGACTGTAAGGGTGTAAGATTAACATAAAAAAACGATCTAATTCAAGCGCAAAAATACGTTGAACCAAAGTTAGACCAAAGTAGGAGTTAAGTAGGAGTTAAGTAGGAGTTGGAAATTTGTTTTTGGGGGCATTGAGGGAAAAGAAATCCTTTTAAGATTGTCTCCAATATTTTATCATTCACCAAGCCGTACTCTTGGGTCGAGTACTGCATAAAGAATATCTGTCAAAATATTAATGACAACCAAAAGGATACATATAAACAATATCGACCCCATGACCACTGGGAAATCATATTTCTCAAGAGCATCAACAATAGCCACACCCATACCTTTCCAGTCGAAGACATACTCAACAAAAACAGCACCAGCCATCAAACCAGCCAACCATCCAGATGCAGAGGTTACAATTGGATTAAGAGCATTACGCAATGCATGATGGAAAATCACACGCCCCTTCCCTAGCCCTTTTGCTCTTGCCGTGCGGATATAATCCTGCGACAAAGCCTCCAACAGAGAACTTTTAGTCAACTGCACAATTACAGATAAAGGTCTGATGCCCAAAGTAATGGCTGGCAAGATGAGATTCCTCAAATCTATGTACTCCCCACAACCGTAGTCATCAACGCTATAGAGGTTGCCAAACATATTCAAGTGAGTCCATTCGGAAAGCAAATACGCAAAGAACCAGGCAATTAGTATTGCCGCGAAGAACGACGGTAAGGACATCCCTAAAGTAGAGAAAAAGAGGGTGATACGGTCTATCCAGCTGTCCTTATATAATGCAGACAGCACTCCCAACAGAATACCAATCACCAAGGCAATAGTCATAGCCGTCAAAGCCAACACAGCTGTCTGAGGAAACGCAGTTGCAATTATCTCTGTTACACGCCGTTTGGTTTGATAGGACCTCCTCAGATAAGGCATCTTGACCACAACAGAAGTTTTCCCTACCGAGAATAGTGTTCCATAAGGTTCATACTTCTCATCAGACAAATACCAGTAGCTATCTTCATCGGTATTGTTATGTATAGATATGGGGGACAAATCATTAAGATATCCAACAAACTGCTGACCAACAGGGCGGTCAAGTCCCAAATCACGCTTGATAATTTCAATGCTCTCTTCGTCAGCCCTCTGTCCGAGCATCATTCTTGCCGGGTCTCCTGGCAGAATATTAAACAGGAAAAAGACCAACGTTACCACTCCCAATACAACGAGCAGTCCATACAAAAGCCTTTTTCCTATATATCGTAACATTTGTTAGCTATCAATTTTTACCATCATTTATCAATTGCCAAGCCCTTGATATTCCCTTGTCGAATCCTTGACATTGGCTTCGAGAACCTTACGAATATTCTCTTTCAATCTAAGAGTAGCCTTGTCTAAATCGTTACGCTTGGCAGGACGATAGAGGTTCTTATATCTCAACTTAGTAGAGAGGTCGAAATTCAATTTAGGCAGTGTTCCCAAGACATCCACAGCCAACCTAACGGGTAAGGGGCTTTGCACTAACTCAACATGATAGTCATAATTGTTATCCAAGTCGTGACGACCTTCAGCAACAATGTCATACTTGTGCAATGAGAGCAAGAATGGGTCAACAATCAGCTCGTTGCGGAACACACTCATCGTCACATCAAGGCTATCGACATGAATCTTAGTATCATCCTCACGCCATTTCTTCAGCTGAAGAATCTTGGCAATACGGTCAATATCCTTATTGTCAAGAACCACCAAATTCTGTCCAGAAAGAGCTGCAGCAGCACGCATAGTGCTCATCTTGGGCTTGTAGAAAGCATTAACATAGGTCTCGGCACAAAGGTGGAAGTCTGCCCTACCCTCCAAGTCGCTCAACATAGGCACAAGAGTGTCAACATAAGGTATCATCTGCACAAGTTCCTGGATATTAATATCAAGCAGATGGAAATCCATACCCACAAAAATATGGTTGACCCTTGGTGTGCGATACATGCCCGTAAGCTGCATTCTTGCCGCCTTACACACGAAACCAACCTGGTTAAGGATAGCGACACCATCCTTAATCTGTACATCACCAGCCACTTCACGTATCTCGTTCTCAAAAGCAAGAGCCTCTTTTATACGAGTATGGAGTATGAAGTCAACATCACGCGGCACTATGAAAGGATTGGCTGCAGTATCAACCTTGTCCTCTTTGCGCTGAGCCTTGAGGCTATCGGCATCGCTTCCCATACCGCTGAATGTCTCCATAAGGTTGTCAACATTTGTATAGTTCGAAGTCAAGTACAAATCGCCACGCAGCATCTCTTCGTGGCTCAGCCACTTCTCCAAGCCCATGACATCACCCTTCAAATAGAAGTCGCTATTGCCGAAAACCACATTGGCATTAACAACCTCGCAACGCTCTGGTTTATAATTGAATTTAATATCGGGAATTTGGACAATATAATCCAAATTTGCCAAACCTATATAGCCACGTTTAAAGTCGACATCCAGATTTGGCGACCACTGCTGAAGAGTGTTACTCTTTGAGGGATCGTAGTTGGCACCACCCTTAACTGTGAGACCTGCCACATCGACTTTTGTGCTGTCTCCAACAGAGCAATGCATCGCATTGCAATTCAAATTGATAGTGTATTTTGTCTTCTTGCTGCTTTTGCTCTGAGGCACCATAGCGAATGTTCCTTGAGGTTCAGATATTGATGCCTTAATGGAATCCATTCCTCCTGTTAACGATGCAAAATCAAAGTCGCAAGCAACCTTCAAAGGCTGTGTAGAATCCATAATATTGTTAACCGCCAACAACAATGATGTCTTTCCTAGTTTACCTTCAATAGCTTTGTTTGGCAAATTAGCATCAACATTTGACGCACTAATAGTAGCCGAAAGCAACTCATCGAACAAACCTTTATTCATTTTGGACGGCAACTGCACATTGATGTTTGCCTTAGGAATCTTTGCATAAATGGTATCATAGTCAATATCAAGGTCAGTCAGTCCTATATCGCCCGACAGTTTCATGTGAGCATAGTCACGTTTCTGCAACTTTTTCAGATTAGTGGATGCCTTAAGGTTAAGTTTTGCCTTACCGTCAAGAACTATGTTCATATCCTTGGGTAGCATAGGTTTAGCATCGGCAAGATAGATGTTACCTTTAAGAGCCGCATCAATATTCATTGCACCCAATAGGTCATCGACATGACCCTGCACTTCTATGTTGTTCCTTCCTGTTTTGGCTGATATCTTTTTCAGGTCAACATTAGATACACCACCTTTGTTGAGATTAAGGTCAGAACTCAATTCGGCGTCAATATCAGTAAGCTTATAAGGCAACATTGAGCGATCCTCGAAGCTACCATCTTTAAGTTTCAGATTAGCAGTTATTAAAGGCAACTTTCCATTACCCAATTCGCCTTTTGCTGTACCCGTCAGTTCTGCATCAGCATCCACCTTCATTTTGCCAAGCATCTTGGTGTATTCAGCTGGCAGGATTGCCAGTAATTCCTTAACATCCCAACTATTAGTCGCATAGTTCAAATCAACAGACATTGGCTTACCTTCGTTAGCCAACGCTATATCGCCATCAAGAGAAATAAGATAATCCTTCAACATGATTTTCAGTTCATCAAGATTGAACTGCTTATTCTTCATATTGCCCTTCACCTTACCGCCAACACTCAACAGATCTCCTTTTTTAGCATCCATTGCATCATTTACAAATTGCTGACCTCCAAGCGAAATGCGTCCTTTATGAATACATATATTCAGCTTTCCAGAAACCTCGTCCGCCTCAGTCTCACCATCCAACTTAAATGACACATCGCTAAGATCTGCACATATTGTATTGCTGTCGCCATTCATATTGAAACCAATTCCCATAATATCAATCTTCACATCAGCATCAATATTGTCCGTTTTGTATGTACCATCAACAGCAATATTGAGGTCCGAAATAAGGGCATCAACTTTGGATTTCTCATCCAGATAATTAGCATTCAGATGATTGACACGAATAGAACTCAAAGAGACCAATTCAGGCATCTCAAAAGGCTCAGAACTAGTATCTTTATCTTCCGACTTGGCAAAAACATCATAATTACTGCTTCCATCGGAGGCAGTATAAAGGTTGGCATCGACATTGTCGAGAACAAGCTTTTTGACTTCAATATTCTTGTTCTTTAAAAACTCGCGCACATTAAAACCAACGCCAAGTTGCTTCACGTATGCCACGGTGTCGCACGCTGCACCCTCTGTAGGGTTGATTAGCACGAAGCCATCGACCTCAAGACCCACATAAGGAAATGTCTTAAAGAAAGTGAGGTCCACATTATCAAAATGGTTCTCACATATTATAAACTTATCAGACAACTTGTTAACTATCGAAGTCAGTCGTGTTGGAGTCAGCACTAGCCACAATGCTACAACAACCGTAACAATAATCAAGCCAATCAAGGAACCGATAGAAATGAGAGCTATCTTCCAGCCTTTCTTCATCTTATGTTTCTTTCTCACTTCTGGAGCAGCCTCTGAGCCATTGATGTTTACTTCTTTTTCCATAATAAAGCAATGGTTTAGTTGATTCTAGTGAAAGAATAGCTCTTACCGAACTTGTCTTCGTATTGCAAGACACTATCGTTCAAGTCAGTAACAGTATAAACACGAGGAACTGTCCAATCATGGGTCATCTCCATCCAATGAATATGAGTCAAACTATTGTCAAAGTCATTATATTCCCACTTAAACGGCTGTGCTTCATTTTCATGCACATCCTCACCAGTATCCCATGTGACACCCGTACTGTCAGTATCATAACGCCAATATTCGGTACCATTCACCCACTTGCCATGAAATAGCGTTGGGTCGAATGATTTCTTTTCTTTGTCACACGACACCGCAATAAGAAGCAACGTGGTAATCATCAATATCCTTTTAATCGTTTTCATTGCTAAATGCATAAAAATCAATAGTTGATTATTGTTTACTTAAACCGCTACATAAATATCTTTATAGAATCGGCCATAATCGTCATAGTCAAGACCATATCCCAAAATAAAGTCATTTGGAATAGAGCGACCTATATAATCAATCTTAAAGTCACTTTTGAAAGCAGCAGGTTTAAAGAAGAAACTAGCGATTGAGATACCCGATGGCTCTAACTTAGACAGTTCTGAAAGCATTTTCTTCATTGTCAAGCCACTGTCAACAATATCCTCAACTATAACAACATGTCGACCTCGGCACTTCTCAGGGAAAGACTGCACCGTCTTAACCTCACCAGTGCTGCTCATGCCACTATAAGAGCTGTATTTAACGAAAAAAGTCTCTGCATCAAAATCCAAAGCACGAGCCAAATCAGCCATAAACATGAACGAACCTGTTAAGACAGGACAGAAAAGAGGATTCTTGTCGCGTAAGTCACGAGAAATCTCAGAGGCAAGCCTATTAACCTCCTTCTGGATTTCCGACTCAGACATGTAGAGTTTGAACTGCTTATCGTGAACTGTAATCAAAGTCTTTGTTTTTTTTATGAAACAACTATTCTTCCTCAGGTTCTTCAACAGAATCAAGAACGAGGCGGAATCCGTGGAAACCATATCCGTAATCGGGTTGATACCAACTACGGTCGCTAACAGTGCATCCCCATGATGGACTATTGAGACTGCCGCCACGCAGTATGCGGCTATCGCCATGTTTAGGGCCACGCGGATTGGTCTGTTCCTGAGCTGTATACGGCTCATACCAATCGGAGCACCATTCCCAGACGTTGCCAGCCATATCGTGCAATCCCAATTCATTCGGTTTTTTCTGACCAACGGGATGGGTAATGTTGCCAGAATTCATGCCATACCATGCAACCGAACCCGGGTCACCATCTTGACCAGGATAAACATGATTTTTGGAAAGGTTGCCACCACGAGCAGCAAACTCCCATTCGGCTTCGGTAGGCAAACGGAAACGATAGCCAGTCATCTGAGATAAGCGAGCTATAAACATCTGAGCATCATTCCATGACACCTGTTCGACAGGAAGGCTGTCGTTATATTTCCAGCGACTTGGATTTTCGCCCATAACAGTCACCCAAAGGCGCTGTGTTACCTCAAATTTGCCCATATAGAATGTGTCGACAGTCACCTTATGTGTAGGGAATTCAGCCTCATAGTTATGCTTTGCTCCAGTAGGACGAGTGCAACCCATCGTGAAGGTGCCACCAGGAATAGGCATCATTCTGAATTTCATGTCACCCACCTTGATGTCGACCGAACCGTCATCCACCTCTACTGAGAAACGAATAACAGTGTCGGCAGCATTGAACCCCGTTGAATCAGGCTCATAAGGAAGCATACGGAAGTCAGGCAAGTCGTAGACAATAATTTTTTTCCCTTTGCCAGCCTTGATATTCTTTCCGATATCGCCACTCATATTCTGGATATAGTCGCCATAATAACGACCGCCATCAATGGAGACACAAACACGGATGTTGGCGTCCTTGCTGAGATCGTAAGTCACAGTAACCTCCTTGTCGCGACGCTCGAAAGCCACATTTGTGATGTTTTGGGCATCAGCAAGAGCAAAAATACAAAGTATCAAACCTAATAAAAGTCTATATTTCATATATTTATCGATTTATCATTCAAATGTAGTAAACATACAAAAATACACAAAAAAAAAGAAACGACACAATCTTGAACCACAAAAATAAAAAAAGGTAGCCATAATGGCCACCTGTCAACATGAAGACGATATGAAAAAAAATCAAATGCCTGAAGAATAGTACTGAATTTGCTCAGCTATTTTGTCAAGAGCAGGACGCAGCTTCGGTTTCAGCATCATAGTCATCATCGGGTTGCCGCCCCCAATCTCGGCACAAACAACCACCGAGCATGACGTATCGTTGCCCGGAGTGATTTTTAGGACCAATCGGAAAGGCAAGGGAGAGCTACTGCCTTGAGCAGGTGCGATGGCAACAGTATGATATGGCGATCGTTCAGCATATTGAAGTGTAAGCTGCATGAAACCGGCAACCTTGAAGGAACAAGTTTCACCATCAGTGGTAAAATCCTCAACCTGAGATGGCAAGAAACGTTGGAAATTGCGAAAATCGCAAGCAAAATTATAAAGACGCTCTGCACTACAGCGAGCCTCAACTTTTTTAGATTCTGTCGTCATTTATTTCAAAATTCACTATTAAACAAGTCAACTCTCCATGTGCTGATCCGACCAAAGTTCTGGATTCTGCCTCCAGGTCTTAAGCGACTCAAGATCAGCTTCTCTGACATAATCCAGTTCACAAGCCACCTTGATGAGAGAGTCATAATTAGTTAATGTGTGAAGTTCGACGTTTGCGTCCTCAAAATTCTTGGCGGCGACGGCCAATCCGTATGTGAAGATTGCAACCATACCCTTAACTACACATCCTTTGTCGCGAAGAGCATGAACAGCAATCAAAGAACTCTTGCCAGTGGAAACAAGATCCTCGACGACCACTACTGTCTGACCGCTATGAATTTCGCCTTCAATCTGATTGGTTAATCCATGCTTCTTTTCTTCAGAACGAACATAGACGAATGGCTTGCCGAGCTCCTGTGCCACGAGAGCACCCTGGGCAATGCCGCCAGTAGCAACGCCAGCAATAACGTCTACATCACCATAATACTCAGTAATCAAGTCAACAAAACGCTGACGGATATAGGTTCGGATCTCTGGATAAGAGAGAGTAACGCGATTGTCGCAATAAATAGGCGACTTGCGACCCGATGCCCAAGTAAAAGGATGTTCATTGTTAAGTTTTACTGCTTTCACTTGAAGAAGGAAAGTGCTTGTTTGTTCGGCAGTTTCGTTCATTTTTTTCACTTTTTGTTAGTGTTGTTCAAATCGCAAAATTACAGATAATAATTGATATAGAAAACAAATAATTACTTTTTTTATTAACAACAGTAGCTACTATATTCTTTATCAATCTATTGTCGCATAATTAATCGCATTGTGGCATAACTCATGTCCAAATTAGAGCGCCAAGTATCCTCATCGTACCATCCCACTTCGGTAATACCCTCTTCCTGCTGCGGGACAAGAGTTTCTTTACCGAAATGTCGCATCTCGAACCACGAAGTCTGCTTGAAATGCCAACCGCCATAAAGGTTATAAATATGGTAAGTCTTTAACCAAAGAGATCCTAGTGAGATATTGATAAGTCCTGTTTCCTCTTGCGTTTCGCGAACTGCAGCTTGAGCCAAGGTTTCGCCAACTTCCACTTTACCCTTTGGTAAATCCCATCGGTCATTACGTCGCATCAGAAGCAATTTGTTTTCTTCATTACGAACAATGCCACCAGCTGCTTTGATAAAAATAAAACGTTGCGACACATAGTCGCGAAGCCGACGAAGAAAGCCATCGCCACAAGCCACCGAAAAAGAGTCCTTTCCTTCCACAAGACGAGAAAAGGCAACATCAAATCCGAAGCCATCGAGTCCAACATCTGGTAGCGTGGATTTTTGTTGTCGAGAGCCAATAAGCTCCATACAATTATATTGAAAGCAGATAAACATGGGAAATATATATGGTTTAAGGTTTAAAGACAACTGGTTTTAAGATACCTATGTATTGTTTAGTCTTCACATATAATCCATCATAAAGATGTCAGAATAACGAAGCATTGCTTTAATTATTGTATCGATTATCTATCGGTTGTTATTAACCCCGAATTAGTTCATGATTAAGAGTTCACTGAATTCATTTAAATAAGTTTTCAAAATAAACAATTTTTGTCGAATTCTCCTTATTCATTAGAGAAAAAAACAATTCAAATTAATCTTGTTTTAAAAAATAATCGCTGAAAATAAAACAGTTAATGTGACTAGCAAAAAAGATGATATTGATATTGGATATTATTGCGTATATTTGCATTTTATTTTTAAGCCCATTGAATAACGACTACACATACGAAATTGCACTGACTATGCTGCCAGGCGTTGGATGCCAAACCCAGCGCCAGTTGCTAGATATGGTTGGATCGGCAAGACAATTGTTTGAGATGCCAAAAGAAGAGCTCGACGAGCTTTTCGGCACTCATAAGGAAATTGTAGATGCCATTCTTTCTCGTTCCATGTTCCCTCAGGTTGAGAAGGAATTGACTTTCATTGAGAAGAACCATATCCACGTATATTTCTGCAGCGATTCTGACTATCCACAACGTCTCAATTTGCCCGGATGCGAGGACTCCCCCACTCTTCTATATGTACTCGGCAATGTTAATCTCAATCCCGAAAGAGCCGTCAGTATTGTAGGAACCCGAAAAGCCACCCCCCAGGGCATCGAGCTGACTCAGAGGCTGGTAACTGGTTTTTATGGCGAAAACATCTCTGTCATCAGCGGATTAGCTTTGGGAATAGATGGAGCAGCTCACGCTGCCGCGCTCGACAATGGTTTGCCCACCGTTGCAGTTCTTGCCCACGGACTTGACCAACTCTATCCACCATTAAACCGCAATCTTGCCAAGCGTATGCTTGCCAACGGAGGTGCCCTCGTTACGGAGCGTATGAGCGGTACACCCCTATCGCCTAAGATTTTCCCCGTCCGTAACAGAATCATTGCAGCACTAAGCGATGCAACAATAGTGGTAGAAGCCTCCAAATCAGGTGGTGCCTTGATTACTGCCAATATTGCAAGCAGCTATCACCGAGAGCTCTTCGCTTTCCCCGGTCGTATAGACGACAAATATTCAGAGGGGTGCAACGCAATCATAGCTTCGTGCAAAGCCATGCTGATTCGCAATGCAAACGATGTCTTCACCAATATGGGTTGGGAACGTAACATCACCTATGTTGGGAAACAGACCTCCATCTTCCCCGAACTCACAAAAGAGGAGCAATTACTATACGACCTCCTCTTGCAACATCCTGAAATAGGAATGGACACAATTCGCGAGCTTTGCGACCTTCCATTGCCAAAAATTGCAACAATCTTGCTCAATCTTGAGCTGAAAAACGTATGCAGATGCCTTCCCGGTAAAATTTATAAAGTAATATCATAAAACACTTTACATATTTGTTAATTTTTTTTTCATAAAAACAAAAACATATTTGAAAGTTTTGTTGTAACTTTGCAAACCATTTTATAAGTATTCATATTTACTAAATATCACGTCAGACATATCTCAATGGCTTAAAAAAACGGGCAAGCATTTTTTATTTCCAGCAATACTTCAATTACCATTCATACTACACACGACATACTACTGACTTTCGACCATTTGCCTCTACGAGAAGATAAACTCAAATTATATAATTATTTACTACCCATCGTTTCAACGTAAGAATAAACTCAAATAACATCTCAAAAATATAATCATTTTAATATAATGGAAGCTAATTGTAAAGGTAGAATTTCACAGATTATCGGAGCCGTCATCGACGTCACATTTGACGATAACGTCACTCTTCCCGACATATACGATGCTCTCTCCGTCAAACGTCCCGATGGAACAACTATTATCCTTGAATGTCAGCAGGATATCGGAGAAAACACCATGCGTACCATAGCTATGGATAGCACTGACGGATTGCAACGCGGCATGGAAGTAGTGTCCCTCGGTGGTCCAATTTCTATGCCCGTTGGCGAAAACATCAATGGACGACTATTCAACGTCATTGGTGAAACCATCGACGGAATGCCAGCTCCCGTCTGCGACAAGAAATACGGAATCCACCGTGAACCCCCAAAATTCGAAAATCTCTCCACTAACCAGGAAATCCTCTATACAGGAATCAAGGTTATCGACCTCATACAGCCATTCCTCAAGGGCGGTAAGATTGGTTTATTCGGTGGTGCTGGTGTCGGCAAGACCGTTCTCATTCAGGAGCTTATCAACAACATTGCAAAGAAATACAGCGGTATGTCGGTCTTCACAGGTGTGGGTGAACGTACCCGTGAAGGCAACGACCTTCTCCGCGAGATGATAGAAGCAGGAGTTATCAAATACGGCGAAGCCTTCCAAAAAAGCATGGAAGAGGGCAGCTGGGACCTCTCAAAGGTCGACAAAGAAGCCGTTAAGGACTCAAAGTGCACTATGGTATTTGGTCAGATGAACGAGACGCCAGGTGCACGTGCCCGTGTGGCTCTCAGCGGATTGACCCTTGCTGAATACTATCGCGACGGCGACGAGAAGACAGGCGGTCGCGACATTCTCCTTTTTATCGACAACATCTTCCGTTTCACACAAGCTGGTTCAGAGGTGTC
>CADBOG010000065.1 GCA_902796265.1 uncultured Bacteroidota bacterium | reverse complement strand
TATAAGCATCTGAATGCAGATGTCCGTCGGCCTTGGGTCTTTCTTCTGCCTTGCTCCGGGATTCTTCTGTTTCCATTCGGCCTCACGCTGGCGGTTTGGAATGTCGCGTTGGCGGATGTCCTCCATGATGTACTCGATAGGCTTCTTGATGGTGCCTTTGCCGATGCTCTGGCGACCCACAAGCACATTCATGAATGTTGCCTCATGGTCGACATTATCCCAGTAGCGGAACTTAACTCCATGCAGATGTGCACCCAAGGCAGGGAAGATGGCGGCGGCTACAGCCGGCTTATAGAACCACGGCACATTCTTTGTCAGCAGCTTCACCAACGGTGGCAGCTTCTTTGGCATCTCAGGTGGAGTTGTCAGAGTCCCACCACAGGCCTTGATGGCAGTCGTCGATTTCAGAGCATGCAGCACCTGTTTGATACGGAAAGGCATACCCTCGCTCTTGGCAGCCAATGCGCTCTCGATCTTCTTGCGTTTTTCCTCCAGCGGAAACCCGTCATAGCATGGAATCACCTGGTCAAGCCATTCTGCATTCCTTCCGCAGATGTGTCTCAAATCGCATGCCAGTTGGTAAGTCAACGTGTCGCGGTCACCCTCCTGCGGTTCCTTCCCGTCATTGAACAACTGCCAATACTTGGCAATAATCTCAGTATATGGAATCCCCTGATAATCAGAAGTAAATACCTTGCCCGTTTTTTGCATCTTGTCCGCCTCGTCATTCTTACTTGTTGCGTTAGAGCTTTCTCCTGTCTGGGGATTCTCCCATTTTTGACTGTAATGCTGTAATGGTGTAATGGTGTCATCCTCCCAAGGGCGGTAATGCTTGTTCGATTTCTTGGCACCTGCGGGCAACTGCTCCAATCCTTGCGCCTCGCGTTCTTTCAGAAGTTCATATTCTTTGGCTGCATCGTCGTCACTCAACATCTCGCTGAACAGACGCTCATCAAGCAGAGGTGTTGTCTCGTCGTTGATAGGACCATGAAAAACAACGCGGTTATTCTCCTTGTTGTTGGTGTCCATCTCGGTCTTCGTTGCCATCGAAATACGCACCTGGTTCTCCAAAATCGTCGTTCCTTTTTGACGCATACCAATAGCGTGGACACCATAGCTGGCCGATTCCGACACTTCCACCAAGTCCAGTTCCTCTTTCTTCTCCATAAGCAATCCGATGATGCGACGGCATTCCTCGTGGTTTGCACAGTCGATATCGTAGAAGAAGAATGGACTCACGGTCTTCACATCCTTCAGCTTGCCTCCGTCAGCCACTTGGCAGTTGTAGTTAATCTGCACAAGCTTATGTTTATTCTTCTCATTGCCTGTTTGTCTGTAGTCGTTCCAATTGCGGATGTTCTCTTCCGTATTGCAAGCGGCTATATATTCTTCGCGGCTTCTTATGGTACGGCATTGTTTCTTGCCGCCAACAATTGTCACAAGGTTTATCATCTTTTGCCTCCTTTCTTGGATGTCATTTGTTCAAATTTCTCTGCTATCGCCTTTGCCTGTCTCACAAGCCTCTCGGCCAGCTCCTTCGCCTGCTTCTGTGACAGTATGAAACAGAAGTAGTATTGTCCGTCTCTTCCCAGCGTCAGCGAACTATTGTCGTCGCGGAAGAGCGCCTTGTTGCGTTGGCGTTTGGGCAACTCGGACATGTACACATCGCCGTTGTGCATCGCCTGCACCTTGCATTTTGCGATGAAGGGAATCATCTCTGCGCTTTCGGCACACATGAAGTCCATGTTCCTCTGCCCGTTTTCGCTTATGCCGAAGGTCATCACGCCGTCCAGCATGGTTGTTTTCTCGATGTCGTTTTTCTCTGAGATTTTTTTTATTGACTTTTTCATATAAGTCGATGTTTAGCGAGGGAAGTTTTAGAAGGGGGCCACCTTTACGATTTGTGTAATCTCGCGAGACTTCCTTGCTTCACTCGACAGCCGCTGCCTTTTCAGCGGGGGAAAATGTTAAACAACTATTGTTTCGGTTCCGAAATCGAATGCAAAAATATACAATCCCACAATCTGAGCGAATAATCTCAGATTATTTTCAGATTATAACATAAGTCAATAGAAATCAGCATATAAAAATACCCGACTCTCAAAAAAAATTGAGAATCGGGCATAAATTTTGCTCTCAGATTATTTCAGATTACTATTTCTTTGGCAATTTCGGCACAAATGCATCCAGCAGCGGTGTCACCACCTCCAATTTGCCATACTTCCCTTTGTTGATATTGTCCGAACCTTTCTTGTCTCCGAAGAAGTCCTTGTTCAATTCAGGAGCACTTTTCTCGCGGAGGAGCTTCTTGTCGAGCAGATACCCCACAAGATTCTGCCAAGTCACCCGAACTCTGTCACCTCTTCCTTGTTCCAACATATACCATAACATAGCCGACATCTTTGCCTGTTCGCCGGTCAGCTTCTCCTCTCCCATACCAAGCACAGCCGTCAGCATTCCTTTGATATCATCAGCCGTTATGCCTTCCACCCAGTCGCCATTCTCTGCCAAAGTGAACAGTTCGTCCGCTATCTCTTCTCGAGCCTCTTTCGAAGTGTTGTCTTGTGGTGCCTCTAATGAAGTCTTGTCTACACTCACCGACGCCTTGTCGATATTTAGATTCACCACATCGTTGTCGTGAACGTCGATGTA
>CADBOG010000064.1 GCA_902796265.1 uncultured Bacteroidota bacterium | reverse complement strand
TACGCTGAGGCTATCTCGATGCTGATTACCAGCGAGGAGGACGCCTTCAAGGCTACCTTCAGCGGAGCTGCCGCAGGCGAGGCTATCGCTAAGTGCATCCTCGTCCACGACCTTACCACCGGCCTTTGGCGTCACACGGCTGCCCTCGACACCCGCACCGCCATCAGCATCGGAAAATCAGCCAACGAGAGCGGCGACGCACTCGAGGTCTTCGCCTACGGCATCGTCCTTGAGCCCAAAACCCAAGACGCATGGGGCGTGCTTGGACAAACGGCTGCCAACCAGCAGGGCTTCGTCCTCGACCTGAGCCGCGTAACCACCACGGGGTTTGCATTCTCGCCAACCGTAAGCGCAGCCCTCACCGTGAGCGCCAACGGAAGCACCACCGGTGGCCAAGGCACTACTGCTGGCGGCGGCACCGACGGCACCATCACCGACGGCACCGGCACCAATCCGGGCGGCACCACGGGTGGCAACACCGGAACTGGCGGCACGGGCGGCAGCGGCTCGACGGGTGGCAACACCGGCGGCAACGACGGAGGCGGCGGCGATGGCGACGGCAACGATAGCGAGTAGCCCCCAATCCTCCAATCCCCCAACCCTAACTAAAGAGCAAACCACTACCCTATTTCGGGGTAGTGGTTTTGTTTCTGCTTTTCCTTATCATTTTTTCCGACAACAAAACGTGTATCGGTCTTTTTGCCAAGAAAAACATTTTTTTTGTCATAATGCTTTCTAAAAAAAAACCTATTTTTGCAAAAATAACCATAGTGCATATTACGCATACAACTAATTACAAATCAAAACCATACGAAAAAATTCTTCATCCTGTTCCTTGTTCTAAGTTTCGTAGGAGGAACGGTTTTTGCCCAAGATAAGTCCACCAAACGTGAACGCAAAAAGAACCTGGTGGTTAAAGAATGGAACACCAAAGCCGGCTCTTCCACTCCCTATCTCGACAATATGGTGACCTATGACGAGCATGGACGCAAAATAGAGGAGATTGAGTATGCCTCTTACGGTCAGAAGAAACGTACTGTATACGAATACGATGGCTCGTCGACCAAATGCTCTCGCCAGATTGAATACGACGACAAAAACCATGTGTCGCGCATCAAGAAATTCGAATATAACGATGACGGCACGAAAAAAGTCCAGTACAACTACAAGCCCAACGGCAAGCTCGAAAGCACAAAAAGGTTTGAATATTCTTATTAACCTCCTTCGCCCCTACCCATTAACCTCCTCGCCCCTTTTGATTATCTCTTTTTCGGTAGCCAATCAATTGTGATTCAATAATGTCGAGTGTATTGAGCATAATGCAACCCATCGGTCTCGAAGACATGAAGTCAGTTCGTCTCATGAACCGTGTCGACCAGAAGTATATGGCCTCTGTCGACATTCTCGAGCAGCTGCTCTCGCGCATTTCTGATGGCTACTTCGTGCAGCATATCGACGGTTGCCCACTCGCCCCATACCGCACTCTCTATTTCGACACCGACGACCTTCGCATGTACACCATGCACCACAACCAGAAGCTTAACCGCCAAAAACTGCGTGTGCGTACTTATCGCTCGACCAACACTACCTTCTTCGAAATCAAGAACAAAGACAACAAAAAGAAAACTCGCAAGGTTAGGATTCCCATCGATGTTTCGATGTTCGACAACTGTCTTGAGATTCCAGAAGTCTACAATTTCGTCAACGAGAACACCCCCTACCCTATCTCAACCCTCCATGCTTGCCTTGAGAACCGATTCGAACGCATCACATTGGTTGACAAGGGCATGAGCGAACGCGTAACCATCGACAGCGGTATCTCATTCCACAACCGCGCCACCGACATCGATGCCGACATCTCGCGTCTGCTTGTCATCGAAGTCAAGCACGAAGTTGGCGCTCCCATGAGCGACATTGAGCGTGCCCTGCACGACCTTCACATCCTTCCTCGCCGAATGAGCAAATACTGCATAGGCACCGCCCTTACCGACCCCTCGGCCAAACACAACCGCTTCAAACCTAAACTACTCTTTATTAATAAGGTAATCAACAACTAACATATCAACATATCAACATCCAACATATCAACATATCAACAACCAACAAATCCCATGAACCTACTTCAATTAGACTTCGACCCTGAGATTGCCAGCCAGTTCGGCAATGCTGAAGAACAATCCATCGACTTCCTCGGTTTGCCTCTTTTCGATGGCCCTGGACTTTGGAAGATGCTTATTCTCTTCGGCATCAACTTCTTGGTGTGCTGGATTATAACCCACTTCTTCTACTATCGCAAGAGCCGACGCCGCGATTATTATTTCACCTATCTCCTTTTCTCCACAGCCATCTTCTTCATCCTCAACCAACTGCAAACCATGAAGATGGAGGTCGGCATTGTTCTCGGTCTCTTCGGCATCTTCAGCATGATTCGCTACCGCACCGAACAGCTACCCATCCGCGAGATGACATATCTTTTCGTGCTTATCGCCATCAGCATCATCAATGGCTGCTGTATGGCAACAAGTTACGCCTCCTTTATTGCCGTTAACGTAATCTTCATCCTCATTATCGCCGTGCTTGAAGCCGTCGGCATGTTCAACCGCAAGGGTCAGAAAATCATCACCTACGAGAAAATCGAGCTCATTCGTCCCGACCGGCGCGAAGAGCTGATTGCCGACCTCAAGAGCCGCACAGGACTCGACATCGTCAAAGTTCAGGTTGGCAGCATCGACTTCCTCAAGGACACAGCTTTCCTTAAGGTTACTTACATCCCCGACGACCCCGAACCCAACGATATTGACATGATTACCAAATTCAAAAAGAAATAAAATTATCAATTCCCAATTCTCAATTCTCAATTAAATGAAGCTCATCCCATTCATCTTAGGTCTGACAGCCATCCTACTTATCGGTTGCTCCAAAGACAAAATAACCGCCACCACCGAACAAGGCATTGAAATAGAGACAATAACCACCACCGACACAATTAGCGTTGTTTTCTCCACCTCCAGCAACGCCACAGTAACCGGCGCATCCTCCTTGCAATCGGTCACCATCGACGGCAACAGAGTTACCATCGTCAACAACGACAGAAACCCCATCACCTATCTGCTAAGTGGTTCTACCTCCGACGGATACTTTAAAATCTATAGCCCTAAAAAGCAGCAGATTGAGCTGAACGGCGTTGACATCACCAACCCCAATGGTGCTGCCATCAACGTGCAAGGCATCACCGATTCCGTCTCGAAAGGCAAAGCCGTCTATCTGGTTCTCAAAGGCAACAACACTCTTACCGACGGCACCACCTACTCCAACACGCCAAGCGAAGAGGACGAAAAGGCAGCCCTCTTCAGCGAAGGTCAAATCATCATTAGCGGCACAGGTAGCCTTACTGTTAATGCTCGCGGAAAAAGCGGCATCGTCAGCGACGACTATGTGAACATCACCGGCGGCAACGTGACTGTCAACTCCACAGCCAGCACCTTCGTCTCGGGTGGCGACACCACCAAGGTGGCCGGCATCAAAGGCAAAGACAGCTTCATCATGACCGACGGCACATTGTCCATCTCTTGCAGCGGCACCGGTGCCAAAGGCATCAGCGGAGACGGCACAGCCGTGTTCAATGGCGGCACAGTCAACATCACCGTCTCGGGCAACAACTTCGGCAGCACCTCTGGCGGCGGCGGATGGCCCGGTGGCGGTCATGGCGGCAACCAGAGCAGCGACAACAGCGTGGCGGCAAAAGGCATTAAGTTCGACGGCAATATCACCTTCAACGGTGGCACCGTTACCGTAAAATGCAGCAAACACGAAGCTATCGAATCGAAAGGCGAATTGACCGTGAACGGTGGTATTGTCTACGCCTACTCGGCTGCCGACGATGCCATCAATAGTGCTTCTACCATGACCATCAACGACGGCTTTGTATGCGCACACGCCACCTCCAACGATGGCCTCGATGCCAACGGCAACCTCTACATCAAAGGCGGTCTTGTCTACGCCATCGGTTCTTCTAGCCCTGAAATGGCTATCGACGCCAATACCGAGGGTGGCTTCAAACTCTACGTTCAAGGTGGCACTCTCATCGCTATAGGCCCTCTCGAAAACGGCGCTTCGCTGACCCAAAGCTGCTATCAGGCCTCCTCTTGGTCGAAATCCACATGGTATGCACTCTCCGTCGACAGCAGCACCTATGCTTTCAAGACCCCTTCAAGCGGCGGCAACAAGCTTGTTGTCTCAGCTGCCTCCCAACCATCATTAAAATCGGGCGTCTCAACAAGCGGCGGCACCGAATACTTCGAAGGCACCCTCCTCATCGACCCTTCTGTTAGCGGCGGCACCAACGTGACGCTCTCCAACTACACTAGTGGCGGTGGCGGCGGCGGTTGGCATTAATAGCCGACAATTGGTAGTACCTTACTATGTTACAATCATTTAATCAATCCAACTTAAACCTCAACTCACATTAAAACCATGTCCAACAAGTTTCTGCATCTCCTTTTCGCTTCTTCTATTATAGCTTGTCAACTTCTGCTTCCCAACCACGCAAAGGCTCAAACCGATGTTGACCTCGACCCTGAGATTGGCGGTCGTCTGTCTTTTACTCTCGACAAAAAAATCACCCGAGGCCTCCATGTCTCTCTCGAAGAAGAAGTGCGTTTTGATAACAATTTCAGCTCTTTCGACCGTTTCCAAACCACAGTCGCCCTCTCCTACAAAGTGAACGACAACCTCAAATTAGGTCTTGGCTATGCCATGATTAACCCCTACAGCTCATCGAACAACGCTTTCAAGAATAGCCGCCACCGCCTAATGCTCGATGTCACGGGCGGTATTCGCTTAGGCAACTGGCGACTCTCGCTCAAAGAGCGTTTCCAAGCCACCTACCGCTCTGGCGAAATGAACCTGTATCAGAATCCTCGCACCGCTCTGATCCTTAAAAGCCGCCTGAAACTGCAATACAAAGGTCTGCGTCGTCTTGAGCCTTATGCCAGCTTCGAGCTTCGCAACACCCTCAATGCCCCCGTTATCGTCGCCTACTACAACGGCACGAGCTACATCACCGACACCTATGCCACCGAGGGCGATGCCGGATGGTTCCTCGACGGATATAGCAACATATTCGTCAACCGTCTGCGTGGTACCATCGGTGCCGAATATCGGCTGACCAAACGAAGCAGCCTCGACATCTCACTTATGGCCGACTACGTGATGGACAACATTGTCGACGCCAACTCGGAAGGCACCATACTGAAAACTTACACCCACGAGACGGGTTTCGTCGGATGGCTCACAGCCGGTTACCGTTACTCGTTCTAAAATACAAAGACCGGCATGATGCAATATCACCATGCCGGTCTTTTTGTGTGACTGTTTCTAGCAGCGACTACCACTTGTTGTAATGTATACGACTCTCGTCCCATTTGTCCTTTGGCTGGTTTTCGCCAGCTGGATATCCGACGGGAACGATGCTATAGGGCACAATGTTGCCTGGCAGCTGCAAATATTTTGCAACGGGATCCATGCGGTCGTGGAAAGGATAGCATGCCGTCCATACTGCGCCAAGTTTCAGAGCCTCTACAGCTACAAGGAAATTCTCGGTGCAAGCGCCCATGTCGTCACGCCAAATCGGATTGGGCGTCGTGACTGCCGGCGCATCAGGATTCTCGCGCGGAGGACGAGTGACCGTTGTGTCGGCACAGAAGATGAACACAGCACCTGCCTGCATGAATTTGTCCATGTTGAAGTTGCCGGCAAAGCACTCCTCATACTGGCTCTTGTCGGTCATCACGACGATGTGCCACGGACGGACATCCATCCCCGAGGGTGCTGCCACAGCTGCGCGCAGCAACTTGTCAATCATTTCACACGGAATCGTGTCGCCAGTATATGCACGCACGCTCTTGCGTTGCATTATGGCATCGATTGCAGCATCTGCGTTGGCTGCGTCATCCTTCACCTCTTCCTGTTTCCCGCAGCAGGAAACGGCCATTGCGAGTCCCATCAGGGCAACGCTCAAATAAAATAATTTTTTTTTCATTGTTTTGATGATTATTTTGTAGTATTAAAAAACTCGTTGTCAACAAATTGTCTCATTTCCCTTACTCTTAAAGACAAAACAAAAATACATTTTTTTTTCTTTTCATGTATTATTTTGCCCTTTTCAAACGATATTATAGCGTGACGAAGAAAGAATACAACCAAGCCATCGAACTTTGGGCTGACGACATTTTCAGCTTTGCAATGTATTGCTGCAACGACCGCGAGCGCTGCAACGATGCAATGCAAGAGGCTTTCGCAACCCTTTGGGAACGGCACGACGATATCAACTTCGACGGTTGCAAAAACTTTCTGCTCACGGTGACTCAACGCAAAATCATCGACAGCATTCGCCACGACAGCAAAAGCGAGCCTATCGCTGAAGAACTCATCGAAAGCCAAACAACTTCACCCCACGACAATCTCGAACTCTCAAACACACTCCAAACGGCCATGAAGCACCTCTCCGAACAGCAACGCATCTTATTGACTCTCCACGACATCGAAGGCTACAACTATAAAGAAATTGCCGAAATGCTAAATATGAACTACAGCCAAGTACAAGTGGCCGCCTTCCGCGCCCGAATACGACTTAAAATGATACTACAAAACATCTAACCCCTATCAAAACCATCCAAATAAGCCCCACGAACACATTAAAACCAATCAACCTCATCACCCACATGAAAGTCACCTCGAACAACATAGAGCAGCTAATCTTCCAACTCAAAGAGGGAATGCTTGACGATGCCGAACGCGCATGTGTCGAGAAAGCCCTTGCCGAAAACGACGAATGGCGCCAAATGGCAGAGATGTACGACCCCACTCTGCAACTGCCCCAATACCCTCATCTTGAATATCACGACAAAGACAAACTCCGCGCCATTGCTCATCCTGCTGCCGAAAAGACCATTATCGCCTCTGAAAGCAAAAGCAATTCCACCCGCCGCATCGTCTTTCTTATCTGGAGCCGCGTGGCTGCTGCTTGTGCCATCATCGCCGCAATTGTCCTCTGCTTCCGCCTCATCGACAGCAAACCCTACAGCAACCTGACTGCTTCTGGCAACCCAAAAACAACCATCGACTCAACTATCGAGTCGCTCCCAATCCACGCAACTCCCTCTTCCGACAATGCCGACACTCCCGACAATGCCGACAAAGTTATCGCCGTTCCTAAAAACGAAGCCCCCATCGAGACAATGATTGCCGAAAACCAAGAAGAATCATCCGATTACAAACCTGATTATCTGTATTCTGATGACCTGATAACCTACATCGATGACGACGACTCTTCTTTCGAGCACATCCTCCTCAGCGAAACACAAGATAATGATTTACAACACTCAAATACCGAATCTTCCTCAGACAAGATACGACTTACCGACAAGCTTGTAACCTACTATGACGATGACCAACCCGTCAGCAACGACACTTATTATGAACGGCAACCCGTTTGGCAAGCAACCATGAATGACTGGTGGTCGAACCTGCAACTCGCCAGTTTGGAATTCCAAACCAACATGGTTAACAACCTCAACAAATATATAGAACACAAATAACCACAAAAAATGAAAAAAATACTCTATCCCCTCGCTCTCTTCTTTGCCTTAACAGCATTCGGCTCTATAAATGCCCAAAACATCAAGGACAGAAACGTTGCCAAACCTAATGTTGAAATTGTATTGGACAACGACATGGTTGTGCGGCAAAACATCAACCGCCCCATCAACCAACTCCTTGTCAAAGGAAAAAGCAGCGTTATGGTGGTTTACGATTCTGTCAACTATATCGATGCCGTCTTCAATCCAGATGAAGCAAACCCTCTTGATGAGAAATGGATTGTCGTCAAGGGTTTTAATCTGATTGTTGATGACCCCAATGGTCAAGCTTACTATGTCATTCATCTGAAAAAAGACGAGCTGCACAGCGTGAAAAACAGTTCCGGCTCTATCATCATCTATGTCTCTTTGAACAACAGCGCCTCTTCTGACCAGGAAACCGTCGACACCGAAACTATGGAGAATGGTCATAACTCCACCACCTCCTCTGCTTGGTCGTCTAACAACATGGCACGACAACAGCAAATCGAAGAGGCTCGACAACAACTTGAAATAGCTCGCAAAAACCTCGCCAAATTGCTGAACAAAACATCTGATAATGTTATCTCTAAGCATAAAAATATAACAGATGGCTCTGTTATTATTACTGACACCTTTTATGTTGATAGCACGGACGATGTGATTCCGCTCGAACCTATTGACGAGATTGCTGAAGCGATGGTTTATGATTATGACAGCAACAATGCTACCGACATAAATTCCCAAATAAGCATTGGCAACGACTACCATCCTTTTGACAGGTACAGCTTTGAAGACCGTGCCGGTACTGCTTTCCTTTGGGGATTCAACAACTGGGGCAGCAACTGGTACAACGGCCTTGGCAAAATGGATGGTGCCTACGAGCTGCGCACTTCGTTTTCCTCATGGCAATTAGAATTCACCTACGCCGTCATCATGACTCGTCATTTTTATCTCGACCTCGGATTCGGTTATGAGTCGGACATCTACAAATTCACCACTCCTCTTGTCGACATCGACAACAATGGCATTTTCCAAGATAGGATGACCACCTATTTGAACAATAACTACGATAACCAAATCGCAAATAATCAAGTATTTCAAAACACTAATTTAAATGATTGGTCGAGCCGCTTCGTAACCCGTTATTTCAGTATCCCCATCGACTTTGTTTTCAGATTCAATAATGAATTCAAGGTGGGTTTCTCTGCAATACCCGCACTCGGTTTCAGCAGTTGCCATACAGGTTTGAAACACGAAATCGACAATCGCTACCTCGAACATCTAGACATCGAAAATGTATCCAAATTCATCACCCCCTACAAATTAGACCTGAGATTCTCAATGCGATTCGGCCATTTCGGCTTCTTCGCACAAGTAAGTACCATATCGCTATTTAAAGACAAAGATGTCTATCCCTTCAAAATAGGATTCATTATCAAATAACCAACAGCCACATAATCAATCAAAACCTCATTATCATCACATCAACCCACATAAAACATTTAAGCCATGAAAAGAATCACCATCATTATCTTAGCAATTTGCATGCTTCCATTCTTTAGCTGCAGCGCAATAATAGAAAGTCAAATGGAACACCTTGGCGAAAGCCTTGAAGAACTTGGAGATAATCTTGACGACATGGTAGACGACCTCGACGACATGGAAGACGATTTAGACGAC
>CADBOG010000063.1 GCA_902796265.1 uncultured Bacteroidota bacterium | reverse complement strand
ATTTTTTTCATTTTCTGGTTTTTCTTATTTAGTCAACGTTACAAGCAATTTATTGCAATCTTGATTCAAGATTCTTATTCGCAAAGCGAAAAAAAACACTTGTAAAACGTGAAAACGTTAAATTTATTTTACGATGAAAATGAAATAATGTTTCAACGGAAAAGGACATCTTTACGGTCTGGGCTTACAGATACAGCCATGATGTGCACTCCCGTCTGCTGTTCGATGGCGGCTAGGTATCCCAGAAGATTCTTTGGCAACTGGTCATAGCTTGCAGCGTTGCAAAGTTCTTGCTTCCATCCTGGGAAAGACTGAAGCTCAGGATGAATCTCCACCTCGTTGAACTCAAATGGAATCTCGTCCGTCTGCTTGTCGCCAATATTATAATGAATACACATCTTTATCTCATCAAAGTCGTTCATCACGTCGGGCTTTGTAACGATAAGGTCTGTGACACCGTTCAGCATACAGGCGTAGCGGAGTGCCGGCATATCAATCCATCCGCAACGACGGGCGCGACCCGTAGTGGCACCAAATTCATGACCCAACTCACATAGTAGACGGCCTGTCTGGTCAAAAAGCTCTGTCGGGAAAGGACCAGCACCGACGCGTGTGCAGTAAGCCTTAGTGATACCCATAACACGACCTATTGAAGAAGGTGCGACACCAAGTCCAGAGCAGACACCAGCAGTGATTGTTGACGACGATGTCACGAAAGGATAGGAACCGAAGTCAATGTCAAGCATAGATCCCTGTGCTCCCTCAGCCAACACCTTCTTACCTTCCTTCAGGCAGTTGTTGATAAAATACTCGCTGTTGATTAAATGGAACTTACGCAGAGTCTCAAGCGATTCCATCCACTTCACCTCATATTCCTCAAGAGTCAACTCACCGATGCGGAAACTGTCAACGTCATATTTCAGCATCTTTGCAATCTGGATATGCTGGAACTTAAGAAGCTGATACTTCTCGCGGAAATCGAACTCCAAAATATCGCCTACGCGAATACCGGTGCGAGCAATCTTGTCGGTATAGGCAGGACCTATGCCCTTAAGGGTGGAGCCGATTTTGGCATTGCCCTTAGCCTGCTCATTGGCAGCATCCAACAGACGATGAGAAGGCAGAATCAAATGAGCCTTCTTCGAGATATAGAGATTCTCTGTCGGTTCTACATTTTTCTGACGGAGAGCCTCAACCTCTTCGCTAAAGATTGCAGGCTCTATAAGGACACCGTTACCGATAACGTTGAGTTTGTCCTTATGGAAAATGCCAGAAGGAATAATATGCAGGACATGCTTGATGCCGTTAAACTCAAGGGTATGACCAGCATTAGGACCACCCTGAAAACGAGCGATGACATCATAACCCGGGGTCAGAACGTCGACAATCTTGCCTTTGCCCTCATCACCCCATTGCAATCCTAACAAAACATCTACTTTACTCATTTCAGAAATATATTATATTTTATTTATTAACACAAAGATATGTACGCCGAAAGCCTTTCGGACGTCACATAAAAACGCTACAAAGATACGAAAAAAAAATAAATCAGGAAATAAAAGTTAAAAGGAAACCATTTGGTATAATCAACCTTGTTCCCCAACCTATTTGTCGCGTTTTCTTTTGAACCATTCAATAAATTCTGGGAAATCGTCCAATGGTCGGAAACCCTCCTTGAAAGGTTCGGCCGGGATGGGACAGGTGTCAAGATAGCCAATCAGTGTAGAGCAGTCAAACTCACCAATCAAAGCCTCTAATGTCACATACACGCCCACAAGCTGGTCATCATCATCCTTCACAGGATCTGGCAACGCCACACGAACACCAAGGATATCAGGTTCCTCCTCACTCTCGAGCTGCATGAAATACATCTTCTTGGTTTCAAAATGATACTTATCAAAAGTCACCTTCAAATCAGTACCCTTCGGTTGCTTGAAAGGGACAAATTCCCACCAGTCGAGGTCGGGGGCATTGTCGGTAAGAGCCAGTAGAGCCTCAAAGAGGTCCGTATCCCCCTCTGCTGTGAACGTGAGTGTGCGTCCCGAAGGAGTTGGTTCTCCCATCTCATAAGAGAGTCCCGGACAGTATTCTTCAAGCCGTGTCTGAAGCTCTTCGAGAAGCTTCTTTTGCTGGTTGTCGTCAAGATCAGCAAGCATTGTAAGGTTCTCGTTGTTGTCAGAGAACCATTGCCAGAATTTGTTATAGTCGGACATTTATATAATGTTTTTTGTTTACGTATTAATAAATCAATAAATAGATGGATTAATCCAAAATAATTGCCTCCGGTTCAATAGTTATTGAAAATTTGGCTTTTACATCGGAGATTATCTGTTGTGATAGAGCAATGATATCTGAAGATGTAGCGCATCCGCGATTGACAAGGACGAGAGCCTGTTTTTCGTATACACCAGCTTTGCCAAGCGAGCGTCCTTTCCATCCGCATTGGTCTATGAGCCATCCTGCTGCAAGTTTGAATCCCCCATTATCAACAGCGAAAGCAACTATTTCTGGATATTGCTCTTTCAAACGGTGAAATGTATCGCTATCAACGACGGGATTCTTAAAGAAACTACCTGCACTACCTATCTCCATAGGGTTAGGAAGCTTGGAGTCGCGTATAGATACAACGATATCGGCCAGTTGCCTTGCAGTCAAATTCTTGTTATCATCAACTGCAGATGATAGTGCCTTATAGGATAGGTTTGGCGTGAACGTCTCTCTCAAACGGAAACGCACTCTGTCGATAATATAACAATCTTTCCATTCTCCCTTGAAACGCGACCAACGGTATGCAAACTGGCAGTCATCATGGGCTATCCACAGTTCATTTCCCGTACCTATTTCATAGCAATGAACGCTGTCGATAACATCCTTCGCCTCAGTTCCGTAAGCACCCACATTCTGAACCGGAGAAGCACCGACAGTACCTGGAATACCAGCCAGATTTTCTAACCCATACCAACCCTGGGCGATACAATAATCAACAAAATTAGCCCATACCTCACCGGCAGCAGCCTCTACCATTACCCTCCCATCAAGACACCCCTGGTCGCCCCTCTCATCAATCTTATATATACCTTTATTTATAGGGTGAATAATAGTTCCCTCGTATCTGTCCGGAAGGACAACATTGCTTCCACCTCCAAGAATGAAGAATGGTGCAGTAGCTGATTTTGCAGTATCTCGAAAATCGGCAGAGGTTTCGGGCATAACAACGTTACTCGCAATTGAGTTTATGCCGAAAGTGTTATAAGTCTTTAATGAAAAGTCCGAGAATGTGTTCATTTCGTTGGACCTAATTCTTTACGTGGTTTTCTAACTGGTGGCACATAGCCAATATGGAACACCTGACGGTGAGTGACAAGGAGAGCACCTGATAGTATTGCGCCCAAGATGTCGCATATCATGCATGAGAGCCATACACCTGTGACGCCGTCACCACCAGCGCGATACATCACACCAGGGATAATAAGCGACAACGGTATCAGGAATATGACCTGACGCGAGAGGCTGGTGACAATAGCAATCCACGGCTGGTCAATGGATTGAAACAGCTGTGAATTGACAACGGTGAAAGCTATAAGGGGTGCAAATGCCAGAAGGTAACGAAGTGCCGGAACTCCTACCGAAAGGATTGAATCTTCAGTATTAAAGCAGCCAATAATGGCACGCGGAAAGGCAAAAGCAGAGATAGTGCCCACGATGCCCACAATGATGCAGACCTTCATAGTAAGGAGCCACACCTCCTTCAGACGGTCGTTACGCCCTGCCCCATAATTGTAGCCTGCTATGGGTTGCATACCTTGGCAAAGTCCGAGGAACATCATGATTATCAATCCAACAGCAGAGTTGATGACACCATAAACAGCCACAGCATTGTCACCACCATACGTTGTGAGCTGACGATTCAAGACAGCCACAACCGCAAAAGCCGCCACATTCATTGAGAATGGGCTTATGCCTATGGCGAGGATGTTGCGGAAAATATATAGTTTAGGAGCCCAAGCGTGACGTTTGAAGCGTATGAAAGAGTGGGGCATCACGAAGTGTACAACCGAAATCACGGCAGTGAGCGCCATCGAGATGGTAGTGCCCCATGCAGCACCAGCAACACCCATTCCTGCAACATTAATCAGCAAGTAGTCCAAAAGAATGTTTATCAGAGCACCACCAATCATAATCCACATAGCCTTAACCGGATAACCGCTAGCTCTTATAAGACCGGTAAGGTTATAAGTCAACGTCACAAGGAACATTCCAGGAAGGACAATATCCATATAAAGGCATGCCGAATCGATGGTTTGTGCCGAAGCGCCAAAAGCAGTAAGTATCGGCCGCATCCATACATAACCGGCTGTCACAAAGAGGAATCCAAAGAGGAAGGTCAACAACATCGTGTTGCCCAAGATTTTCTCAGCCCATCGCACATCCTTACGACCCAAAACAATACTCATGCGGGCAGAAGCTCCAGCTCCTACAAGCGAGCCGAAAGCATGGATGATATTCATTATGGGGAAGGTGATGGCAAGAGCAGCAAGATACATTGTACCATAACCGTCACCGCTGTGTCCGAGGAAAACACGGTCGACAATATTGTATACCGAGGTAACCACCTGGCTGGCAACAGCAGGTAGTGCATATTGCCAAAGCAGTTTCGGGATAGGTTTTGTTTCTAGTTCCTTAGTTGTGTCAAGCATTTGGTTAATGGGGAATTCCCTGATTACTTGTTTTTTATTTTATTGGTAAGAGCCGTGATTGCGTTGTAGGCAATAAGGCCATTAGCAAGTTCTATCGAGTTCTCGTCAACAATAAGATTCGGACGATGCAGATTCGAGAAGGGTGTGCCTGGTATATGGATTCCTATACGGAAGTAGCAGGCCGGGATTTTCTGGGCAAAGAATGCGAAATCCTCTGCCGTCATGCGGAGGTCTAACCATTCTACCTTATCCTCACCAAGAAAAGCGCAGGCATTATCATGAACCTGTTGGGTGCATTCGTCATCATTGACCACAAAAGGATAGCCATAGTCGATGAAAAGGTCACATTCCGCCCCCATACTTTCGGCAACGCCAGTACTGATTTTGCGGATGCGTTCATGGGCATCGAGTCGCCATTTCTCATCAAAAGTGCGGATTATGCCCTCCATCTTAACCTCGTCAGGAATAATATTGGTGCGGCCTCCCGTTTCTTGTATCTTCCCAATCGTCAACACTGTGGGCATCATCGGGGCAGCATTGCGTGAGACCACCTGCTGAAGAGCTATCACGATGTGGCTTGCCACAAGGATGGGATCGACACTAAGGTGAGGAGTGGCTCCATGACCACCCTTACCTTTAATTGTCCAATACAGTTCGTCGGTAGACGCCATATATTTGCCTTTGCGCATACCAACACGACCACAATCCATCTCGGGAAGACAGTGGAAAGAATATATCTCATTGGGAGTAACCTCATTGAAAAGGCCATCTTCCATCATCATTCTGGCACCTCCGGGGTACTTTTCCTCCGATGGTTCAAAGATGAACATAATCGAGCCTCGTATCTCACTACGAAGTTCACAAAGGATTTTTGCAGCACCTAATAATGAACTGGTATGCATGTCGTGTCCACAGGCATGCATGACACCAGGATTTTGTGAAGCATACGGCAATCTCGTTGCCTCTGTTATAGGCAATGCGTCATAGTCGCTACGAAGAGCAACACAGTAACTGTCGGGCTCTATCCCACCTCTAAGCATCGCCATGCATCCCGTTTTACCGATGCCGATACGGGGTTCAAGACCCATTTCGCGGAGACGGTCGGCGACGAAAGCCATCGTGCCGTACTCCTGTTGTGATAGTTCAGGATGCTGGTGGAGCCAGCGACGCCACTCAATGACTTGAGGGTTTATTCTGTGGGCTATATCTTTGATTCTGTCAATCATTGTCAAATCATTTATCTTTCGCAACCAAGCTGATTCTCTACAGGTTTTGCATAAAGGCTCAGGAAAATCTCGGTGAGCTTTGATTCAGCAGCCATCGAAGGGCCCTTGTATGAGGCATGTTCAACATAATCCATAAAAGTCTCAAGCTGCTCTGTGGTATAATTCTCCTCAAAGACAGCATTGCTGTTCAGGAGGTCAGCGGCAATATAGTTAGACCTATGCAGTTTATATCCCTTATGAATACGGCTGTCGATAAGTTTAGCCAAGGCATTGAAGCGTTCATTTTTATTGAATGAGGCGCACATAGACACCTCTTCGGGTGTTATAGGCTTGCAGATGTGAATATGGACATCGCCTTTGGGTTGCGAGATACCACTCAAAATACTGATGACATCCTCATGTGGCGATTTCTCGTATATTCCAGTCAGAGAAGTGTATGTGGCAATAGCCTTCATTGTGTCGCATGGCTCATACTCATAGCTGATAGCAACAGGGACGATGTTCATTCTGTTGAAATCTTCCTCAAAATTGCCAGTGCCAGCCATCGAGAACATCTTGACGAGTCCCTGGTCGGTGCGGTCGTCACCATCCTTAGTTCGACCGTTGCGCTGGGCTATCCATACAGAGCTGTTCTTCTCGTGAAGAACATGGTCAATGTAGTGCGAAAGGAACACAGAGTTGTTGTAGAAATCGCGTCGCGAGCCGTCACGGATGATTGTGAACATCTTATTGAGGCGGAACAAGTCCACCATAAAATCATTCTGCATCAAGTTGTTGCCAAAACCAATCTCTGGGGTTTTGAAGCCGCTGCCGAGCAGCACCACATCAAGAAGGCTCGCATCAAGAGTGATGTCACGGTGATTGGAGACGAACAGGTAGGGTTTGCCCTTCTCGATATTCTCAAGTCCGCTATGCGTGAAGGAGGTCATGCTGCGTTTAACAATCTGATAAACAAGTGGGCGCATCACCATATATTGCAACTCGTCGCAAGTGGTTATGCATTCCATTAGGGCAGCGAACGACCCTACATCCACACTTGGATTCATGGTTTTCACAAGTCTCGAGAAGAGTGGGCTCTTGGCGAGACGGTTAATGGCCGCAGGCACCTCCGAGGCACCGTATGGTTCTATGCTAGAAAAGTCAAAGTCAGTCAAAATTATTGAATTTTAAGTTCGTATGGTTGCTCTTTAAGTGTACCTTTGAAGAAAGAAAGAACAGTTATGACGCTGTTTTTGTCTACAGCAAAAGGCTTTGTGTATAGCTTATAATTACCGTCGCCGGTATGATAGTAGATGTGAGTTCCTTCCACCTCCCAATGTAGCGTAGCAATAAGATTACCATCCGCATCCTTATCAACTGTCAGCCAAGGCTTGAAAGAGCCAACTCCGACATGGTAGTCATTGCTTTTGAGTCGGATAACATTGCGAGCAACGCGGGCACGGAAGTCCTCCCATGATTTTTTCTCGCGAGGCGACCACAGTATTTCCGACATAGCACACAAACGGGGAAGCAGCATATACTCAGCCATTTCGGGAGTATTGATATATTCAGTCCAAAGGTTTGCTTGAGCGCCAAGTATATGCTTCTGTTGTTCGGCAGTAAGCCCCTTAGGCATAGGGTCATATCCGTAAACCTTGTCGAGGGTAACCAACGATGCGGGCATTGCCGGAGGCTGGTACTCTGGATTTGCCTGGTAGTAGTTGAAATAGCAGAAGTCTGTTGGCGTCATGATAACGTCGTTGCCTCTCCTTGCAGCCGTTATGCCGCCTTTAGTTCCCTGCCACGACATAACGGTAGCATCAGAAGATACACCGCCCAGGAGTATCTCGTCCCATCCGATAATGTTCTTATCCTGACGTTTCACATACTTTTCTATCTCGACAATCATCCAGCTCTGAAGCTGTTCGAAATCCTTCAGACCCAGCTTCTTCATCCGTGCCTTGCATCGTGGGCAACGCTCCCAGTTATGCTTCACAGCCTCATCGCCACCAATATGGATATAGTTGAACGGGAAAAGAGGAATGATTTCGTCCATGATGTCCTTAAGGAATGTCATGACACTATCGTTTCCTGCACAAAGTATGGCACGTGGAGGCCAATATGGGCCAAACTGGACAGTATATGTTGTATCGTCGTTGGCACATGCCAAATTAGGATAAGACTCCAAAACAGCACAGCAATGACCAGGAATTTCAATTTCAGGAATCACATCGATATAACGTTCTGCAGCATAGTCTACTATCTCCTTGATTTCCTCCTTAGTGTAATAGCCACCATTGGTGCGAGGTTCATCCTCACCTGCCGGATCGGCCTCTCCCCAAGGTTGGTCGTCACGATCCACACGCCACGAACCCACATCATTCAGTAAGGGATACTTGGCTATCTCGATGCGCCAACCATGATCGTCGGTCAAGTGCCAGTGGAACTTGTTGAGTTTATAAGCAGCCATAAGGTCGAGGTGCTTCTTCACCTGAGTAACGCCAAAGAAATGGCGCGACACATCGAGGTGGCTACCACGCCATCCAAACCGTGGATAGTCGCGAATCTTGCAAGCAGGAAGTACAATTTTGCCATATCTGACATTATTGATATCCTCTGGCAGTAGCTGCACCAACGTTTGGAAACCATAGAAAAGGCCATGTTCCGTATTAGCCGATATAGTGATGCCTGTATTGTCGACAACAAGGTTATAACCTTCGTTGCCAAGATCAATGTCGGGAGACTCGTTAATGATGAACTGCAAGCAGTTAGACTCCGGTTTTCCGACAAAAACAGGGTTGAAATGCCATTGGCGCATGACGCGCGAAATGTATTTCACCGTCGGGTCATTCTGACCCACATTACCTAGGAAACAAACCGTTGAGCCAGAAAGGGTAAAACTGCCCTCTGCAGTCTCCATCTCCACTGGTTGAGGAATGATAGCATAATGGTCTACAATAATTTTGCGGCCGCACGAGGCAACGACAGCCGACAAAATAATCAGTAAACAAGTGACATATAATTGTTTTCTCATTTATTACACTTTTATTATAAAAATGCAAAAATAAGACTTTTTTTTGAAATGAATAACAGAGCAATAAGTATTTTAGATTTATTAAGTTTTAGAACTTGATTTAGAATGCAGATTTTATCAACTTTGCCACGTCTAATAAAAAAAACAACAGCCAAAATGTCTTCACCTACAATAAAAACAATTCTTTGCAGTTATTTGAGCAAAATCCACTACTCTTAACCATAAAACCAAACTTGAAACCACAAAAATGTCCAACTCTCTAAAAAAACTCTTTTCTGATTCAATAATATACGGTCTAAGCTCAATAGTAGGACGCTTCCTCAACTATCTGCTTGTGCCCCTATATACATACACACTGGTAAGTTCCGGCAGCTACGGGATTGTCACCAATTTTTACGCTTTCACGGCATTGCTGTTGGTGATACTAACGTTCGGAATGGAAACCACATTCTTCTATTATGCCAACCAAAAGAAGGACGAGTCAGACCGGGTGTTCTCAACAGCACTTTATATGGTCGGTGGTGTTGCCTTGGCATTCATCCTGATAGTCAATCTGTTCATCACACCGATTTCATCTGCAATAGGTTACAACGACCATCCCGAATACATCCGCATCATGTCGGTAATCGTAGGCTTCGATGCTTTCCAAGCCATCCTCTTCGCCTTCCTGCGGTTCCAAGGAAGGGCATGGAAATTCGCCACCCTCAAGATGCTTTTCATAGTGATGAATATCAGCTTGAACTTAGGCGTCTTCCTTGTGGCACCGCAGCTTGCAGAGAGCCATCCAGAAATGATGACCTGGTACAACCCCGACAAGCAAGTCTATTACATCTTCCTTGTCAACATGTTATGCACTGTGCCTATAACATTGGGGTTTATTCCCGAAATTAGTCGTATGCGCCATGGGATTGATTTTAAACTTGCTGGACAGATGCTTGCCTACAGCTGGCCACTACTACTTTTAGGTCTGGCTGGAATACTGAATCAAGTGGCCGACAAAATCTGCTACCGCTTCATCATGCCTGGTGCTGAGGGCGACGCTCAGCTAGGTATCTACGGAGCCTGTGCCAAAATAGCAATGATTATGGCCATGATAACCCAAGCATTCCGCTATGCCTACGAGCCCTTTGTGTTCAGCGGAAATCAGACGAAAGACTCAAAGGAGAGCCAGGCTGTGGTCATGAAATATTTTGTCATGTTCACCCTGATGGCATTCCTTGCCGTGATGGCCTACATGAGCATCCTAAAACACATCATCTCCGAACGTTACTGGGAAGGATTGCGTGTGGTGCCCATAGTGATGGTAGCAGAAATCTTCATGGGCATCTACTTCAACCTCTCGTTCTGGTATAAGCTTATTGCCAAGACTTGGTGGGGTGCCGTCATGTCCGCCATAGGATGCGCAACGTTGCTGGCCGTCAACTTTATCTTCGTTCCCAAATATGGCTACATGGCCTGTGCCTGGGGTGGTGTATGCGGCTACGGCGTTTGCATGTTGCTTAGTTATTTTCTTGGCCAGCACTACAACCCTGTCAACTACCCCGTAAAGGCTATAGGAGGCTATTTTCTACTTGCCATGGCACTATTTGGACTAATGGGCTTCACATCGCTATTAGGAGACTGGGCAAGCATTGCCATTAACACAGTAATCCTTGCAGCCTACATAGGCATAGTTGCTTGGAACGAGAGAGAACTCCTTGGCCGAGTCCTAAACAAAATAAAAAGAAGAGGATAGTAATTATAGGCAACCTCGAGGTCGCCTATAGTAAGAAATTGCAATCCTATCAATACTAGAAAAACACCTTTTCGCAAATAGAATAAACCTCGCCCAGGTCGAATTGTTCCATGCCCGTACAGCTCCGGTCATATTTTTCGAGTTCCTCGGGAGTGAACTCATCCACATTGCCGTCATAACGATAGCAGCGGCATTTTTTTGCACAAGAGGCCAAGAGTAATGTTGAGACAAGCACAACAGCGGCGAGTTTTTTCATTTTGACAGTAAATTGGTTATCTGTTGTTCGTTAATGGCACGGTAGTCGTAAGCAGCCACTACCTCACCGTCATTGACAAGAAGGATTACAGGGAATGCGGCACGAGTAATCTGCACAAAAAGGTCACGATTGATACGTATCTCGCTAAACTTTTCAGAGTTGGCACGTTCGTAGAAGTCATCATAACGATTCTGCTCATAGCCATCGGGAAAGACATAAACGACCTTGTTCTTGTCAATATCGTTACGGGATGCAATGGTTGAGACCTTCTCTGCAGCAAGACGACAGAAACTGCATGAAGGGCTAAAGAATGCAACAAGCTTGCTTGATTTGTTCAAACTTGGCAGAGCGAGAGCAACTTGCGTTGTGTCGCTTATAGCATCATCACTATCGTTATTTACAAATGTTGAAATAAACAAATCCTTGTCATAACGGACATCACCCTCTTTAAAGAACCAGCTGTCAGGAGGAGTGAGGATAAATGTAGCAATAAAGGGAGCTATCAGGAGAGGAGCAGTTATCCACCAACGCGAATAGAACGGCATTGAGGCAAGAATACCGACAGCCATTGCCACAAGAATCAGGACGATAGAGAGCAGATTCAGCGCATGGAGGACAAAATAGGAATAGAACCCAAATAGGACAGCAACAAGAAGATATATTATCAATACCAGCCACCATCTTGGATGCCAATCCTGAGCAGAATACTTGTAGATAAAAAGCAAGGCAACAATCATCACAGCATTCTTGAGAATCGACTGCACAGGATTGAATGGCAGCAAGTCACCGAAACAATGGCAATTGTCGGTACGGCCAATGAGATGGGCGTAAACAAGGAACCCTACAAAGAAAAGAAGGAACAGCAGCGAGGTGATGCTTGTAAACCTATGGTTGCGATGGGAGATTAGGGCGATGCCCAATAGCAGTTCGGCTGCTATAAGCAGACGGGATAGATAGAAACACATCACCAAAGGGAACAGCCCGAAACTATAGACATAGATTTCGAACGAATCGATGGTGACATACTTCGAGACAGCGGAGAAGATAAACACCGCGCCTAAAAGTATCTTGAGTACAGAGGCAAGTTTTGTGACAGGTTGCATTACGGGAGTACCTTGACGGTATCTACATCAAGTTCAATGCATTTCACCTCACGGTCGGTATATACAACCGGTCCTTCGTCCTTGGTGCGGAAATTCATAATCTTGATACCTTCGCACTTCATGGCACGGTCAACATTAACCACTGCGGTATCGGCGCGAACTACGGTGTCAGAATTGATGACGATAGTATAATTGTCGCTCACGCAATGGCAGTAGCGACTCTTCTTGCATGCAGCAACAAGGATGATGGCTGCAGACACGAGCAATATGGGCAATATTTTCTTGAATTTCATTGGGCTATTGATTATTGGATGATTGTTGTTCATTAGGAGAGTTGAAATAGTCGGTGCACAGAACCGAATCCGTGAGGTCGTGTGAGATAACGGCATGGAGGTCATAGAGCACATAGCGGAGATCCTCGCATTTACCCTTGTCGATAGTGAAATCTCTTTCATACGTTTCACCACGAACAGAGCAACGACATTTGCGCTCCTTTGAGCATGAAGAGGCTACAATAGCCAGAAGAAGAACCGCACTAATGAATAATATTTTTTTCATTACTAATATATTAGATAACAAATAATGATAAACGACAATAATTTTTACTTATAGTATAACGAAGATATTTAATAAGTAGTATATTTAAGTGAAATTTTTCATGGCGAGCAATAATCCGTCACGGACAGGCAAGAGAATATTGGTAACACGAGTGTCGGAATGTACATAGTCGTTAAAATCGCGAAATGTACGTGTATCCAAGTCGTTACAATTATCCACATCTGTCACTTTTCCACCCCATAGGACATTGTCCACCAGGATTAATCCACCCGGTCGCATCATAGGGACGAGGAGGTCGTAAAAAAAACGGCAGCTGCGCTTCTCAGCGTCAATAAAAGCAAAATCGACCTCTGCAGGTGTTTCCATACCGCACATTGTTTTCTCCAGCAACTGCTTCGCATCGCCTATATGCAGAACAACCCTCTCCCCTACTCCTGCCATTTCGAGATGGCGACGTATAGGAGCCTCGAATTCTTCATTTATTTCGAAGGCGTGGAGCCTGCCTCCCGACGACAGTCCCCGTGCAATACATATAGTTGAATAACCAACAAATGAACCTATCTCGACAGCTGTTTTAGCATCAGTGGAACGAGTTAAAATCGTAAGGAGCGTGCCTTCCACAGGACCGCAAATCATCTGAGGCTGAGCTGTGTGTAGGTGAGCCCAGCGCTCAACGGCGTTCAGTACGGGGTCGGCAGGAGTGGTGTGGTTTTCTATGTATTCCGGAAGGGTCACAGCGTGCGGAGCAGTTCTTCAAGTGTAACTTCATCTTTGATGAGCACATCACGGGCTTTTGAGCCATTGTAAGGACCCACGATGCCAGCTGCTTCAAGCTGGTCGATGATACGTCCCGCGCGATTATAGCCAAGCTGTAGCTTGCGCTGCAAAAGCGAGGTGCTGCCAAACTGTGAGGCCACCACCAGTCGTGCTGCATCGTTGAAGAATTCATCCTTAGCTTTGGCATCAAACTCCTTGTTCGGAGCATCATTCTCATCGAGATATTCAGGCAGTACAAAGCCTTCACCATCTGCATAACCGCGCTGCTCGCCAATGTACTGTACAAGTCGCTCAATCTCAGGCGTATCGATGAGAGCACACTGTAGACGCACCAAATCTTTTCCAGCCAAAGAAATAAGCATATCTCCACGGCCTATAAGCTGTTGTGCGCCGCCCGTGTCTAGAATAGTCTTACTGTCGATGCCACTGGTGACACGGAATGCAACACGGGCTGGGAAGTTCGCCTTTATGGTACCCGTGATGATGTTCGTTGTAGGACGCTGCGTAGCGATAATCAGGTGTATGCCGACCGCACGGGCCAGCTGAGCCAAACGGCAAATCGGGAGTTCCACCTCTTTTCCAACCGTCATGATAAGGTCACCAAACTCATCAATTACAACCACTATATAAGGAAGATAGCGATGACCATGGTCAGGATTAAGCATCCTCTTGCAGAACTTCTCGTTATATTCGGTTATTTTCCTCACCTTAGCAGACTTCAGCAGGTCATATCGGCTGTCCATCTCGATACAGAGCGAGTTGAGGGTGCGTACCACCTTCTTCACGTCTGTGATGACTGGTTCTCGTTTGTCAGGCTCTTTTGTCAGTTCATCAGGCATTACGGCGAGATAGTGGCGCTCTATTTTGGAATATAGCGAGAACTCAACCTTCTTGGGGTCTACAAGCACCAGCTTCAGTTCCGATGGATGCTTGGTATAGAGCAGAGAAGCCAATACAGCATTCAGACCTACCGACTTACCAGTACCAGTAGCACCAGCCATCAGCAAGTGTGGCATCTTGGCCAAGTCGGTGACAAAGCACTCGTTGCTGATGGTCTTGCCAAAAGCGATGGGCAGTTCCATCTTCTCTTTTGCCTTTGAAAACTCCTCACTCTCCAGCATAGTCTTCATGGCAACAATCTGAGGTTTAGCGTTAGGCACCTCGATGCCGATATTGCTTTCGCCAGGGATAGGCGCAATAATACGGATGCCGAGGGCTGCGAGCGATAGAGCTATATCGTTTTCAAGCCCCTGAATCTTGCTGATTCTCACACCCCTTGCCGGTTTTATCTTGTAGAGAGTCACCGTAGGTCCCGGCTGGGCAGATATTTCGGTTATTTCAATACCATAGTCACGGAGCGTCTCGACGATACGATCCTTGTTGGCAATCAACTCCTCCTTTGTAACCTTCACATTCTTCGTTTCCCAATCCTCAAGTATGTCAGTATTCGGCATAGCGAAATCCTTGAGGTCGAGCTTCGGGTCATACGGCTCATCAACCCCATAGTGGATGCGATAATCATCAGGCTCCATCTCCCCTATGTCAGCATCCTCATCATTAGCCTCGATGCCACCCCTCCCCTTATTGTCGGGCTGTTGATTGACAATAAAAACAGGACCATCGCCTTGCTCACCTTCAACTGGGACTCCAGGATGCCCTGCCCGACGGTTAACTTTCTCAAACTGGTCGTCTATACTAAAGCTGATTGTTTTCGAATCCGTTTCATCGTCATGCTCATCCTGTTCCTCTTGCTCATCCCGCTCACCCTGCTCTGGAGAAGGTTTTCCTCTACGAGAATGTCGTTCTGCAGCCAACTCATTAATATGGGAATCATCCTCAAAGTCAGCTCCCACATCATGACTATCATCACTTTCGTCACCATCAGATTTACTTTTTATTCTATCAAAAAGACGAGCGAAAAAGCCTGGTTTCTCCTCTTCATCACCTTCCTCTGATTCCTGCTGTTCACTTTCAGCAGCGACCACCTCAGGCTGATTCTTCTTACTGAAGAACTTGTCTTTCAAGTCAACTTTTGGGACAGGAACATTCACATGGTGCACCATAATAAGAAATAGCATCGCCAAGAAAGCAAGCAGGATTGGGAGACCTATATGGAGGAAGCTGTAAAGCATCCTTGCAATCTCGGTACCCACAACGCCCGCCAAAGAAGCACCCAACGTGCTCTGTTCACTTTTTTCGGGGTTTGCAATCCAACCAATTGTTGTAGAGAGCCATAGAACCCAGAAAAGAACACTCCACAAGCATTTGGAAAAACGGCGGTCATCGCCCCATAAGGTTGATTTCGAAGCACTATCCTGTTTCTTTGCTCGGTTCTTGACAATAAGGCGAAGACCATAAATGAACAGTAAGAAACAGAGACCAAGCGATGCCACACCGAAAGAATTGGACACCAGCAGGTTGCCCAACCAATGGCCAAAACTGCCTATAAGGTTATATTCGGGATTATCACCCGGGAAGAATAGCTTGAATACAAAACTAAGCGTAGCCACAAAAGCAAAGAAAGCCAGCAGCATATAGAATGCGCCTCGAGTTACGGCAAATTGCGGCGTAGTCAGAAAATGTCTGAATCCGTCCTCTTTTGTAGGTTTAATATTTTTCTTCTTTTTAGACATACAAAACTATTGAATAACATGCAACAATCATCCCACTACTCAAGCGTGTCAATCACTCAAAAATGGTTTAACGCTCAAATGTGCAAAAATATTGTTGCAGAACAAAGTTTTTTTAGGCGATTGTAGACGAAAAGCAGACGAGGGGCGGGCAGTGTGAATATCGTTTTTCATCCTATAGTTTCAATCCCTTAAGTTCCTGAAAGAGATCGATAGTGGCACGGTCGTTGAGGCTAGTAAGGAAGTCGATGACCATACGTATGCGGTTGTACAAATTGTTGGGATATGTTTCCTGCTGCTCGTAGTTTTGGCGAATGTTGACGGAAATGATGTTATAGAGGTGGGAGGCAAGCGTGTTGCTTGAGGAGTTGAAGTCGCCACTCTCGCATCCCTGCATAAAAATCGTCAGTAATCCGTGCATAACCTCCCAGCCGGCCAATTCTTTCTTCACTTTCGACTTGTTCTGGTACAAGTGGCACAGGATATGGCGGAAAGCAGCGTGTATGTCGGCAGCCGAGGAGACTTCAATAATCTCATGTTCCAAACGGCCATGCATAATGTCGTCATAGTGCTTTTTGAAGCTGTCGATGACGGCAATCATCATCTCGCGCTGCAAAAAGATGCCCATATTCTGTGTCACCAGAGCGCTCATCAACTTGCCATCGCCCTTAAACTGGGCATTGATGGCTTCAAACCGAGCCATCACACTGTCGTGGTTGGTGGTCAGCATTTCGTCGAAGATGTCGTATATCTGGTTCGGCTTGATAGCACCAATCTTAACACCATCCTCCATATCCGAAGCAAGGTAGGCCATATCGTCTGCAGCCTCGATTAGGTAGGCCATGGGGCTACGGCGTCCCGCCAGCTGCAAATAATCGTTGATAACTTCGTATCTGTCAGCTTCACTAGCGAAATAGCCGAATTTCTTGCGGCTAATCTCTGCATACGAACTGCCTTGATTGCCGACGAGGGCATTACAGGGGTATTTGATGAGCGAAGAGAGTGTTGAATAGGTTAGATTGTAGCTCGACTTGTCACCAAAGTAGTGCAGTTTGGTAAGGATGCGAAACGCCTGCACGTTGCCGTCGAAATTCTCCAGGTCAGCACGTTCTAGTGCGTTCAGCTCGCGGCCTCCGCTACGCAGATAACTGTGGAAGAAGTCCTTTATGGCTTCCTCACCGAAGTGACCGAATGGAGGATTGCCGAGGTCATGGACAAGTCCTGCCACACGCAGCAGCGAGCAGAGCCATCCACTTTTGCCTTCAGGCATATCGCCATACTCTAACAATATCCGTTCCACATTCTGTCCAATTAGTCCTGCGATGTAAGATACTTCAAGCGAATGCGTAAGCCGTGTACGGATATAAGTGCTACGCTCCAGTGGAAATATCTGCGTCTTACTCTGCAGGCGGCGTACAGGAGCACTCATAATCAGACGACCATAGTCGTTCTCAAAGGGGTTGCAACCAAACGGGTCTATCGTCAGTTCAACATCACTCTGCCGTTTGTCCGACAGCAACAGGTCCCATTTTTCTTTGTAACTATTCATTGTTCTATTTGTTCAAACATTATTTTATTCCATTGAAAATCTTGCTATAGATTCAATATCGAAGTGCAACAATGTTGTGCAAAGATAGTAAGTTTTTTTTGTTTTGGAAAGTAAAAGTCCAAAAGTTTTCTGAGAAGGAGTGTGATTTGCTGATCTCCTTCTGTATCGTATCATGTTATTTTTTAATCATTACTTAGTGGACAACAAAATCCTCACCGGAAAGGACAATAATTGAAGATGGACAACGTTATATGTGACTAAACAAAAAGCAACAGACACATGGCACGAGAGAAATTTGGAAACACATGGTGGGGCAACGAATGGCTCAAAGCACTGACACATATCGACTACGAGAACCGCATACCTCGCGGTGCCGCATACGCCCGCAAAGGCGCCGTCCTGGAGATAAAAGTAGAAGGTGGCAAAATCAAAGCAAAAGTGCAAGGCAGCCAGAGAACACCCTACAAGGTGACCATCGAGATACCCCAATTCGGTAAAGATGACATCGACCGGCTCATAGACTTCCTCTCCAACGAACCCATGCTCGTCTCAAAACTGATGAACCGCGAGCTGGACCCTCGACTGATGCAAATTGCACAAGCACTGGACATACCACTCTTCCCATCACGTTGGAACGACCTCAAGATGAACTGTTCCTGCCCCGACTGGGCAGTGCCATGCAAACATCTTGCAGCCGTGGTGTACATGATGAGCCGCGAGATAGACAACGACCCATTCACCGTCTTCACCATGCATGGCGTCGACCTAATTAAAGAAATGAAAAAACGAGGTCTCGCCTCAAACCTCAGCGAAAGCATCGTTACCGTTCCACCAATAAGCGACTTGTACAAATCGTCCACCGACACGCCCTCGCACTATAAAGGCAACGCGGAATTCCGCCGCATCGACTTCACCGGGATGACTGACATTGGGATGTCGCTCGTGCAGCTGCTTCCTGAAAACCCATCCTTCTCTCCACAGGGGGACTTCCGACAGACTTACGCCGACGAGATAGCGCGGCTGATGAAGAGAGCCAAGCGGCTGATAGAGGGCAAGGAGACGCTCTCTGCCGCCACCGGCATCAACATACCGCCGCCCCCGCTGGAATACGAGCAGATGCAGCTGACCATCAACAGCAGCCTGAATATAAACAACGATGTGGGAGAAGTGCTGTCGGCTTACGACATCGACGACGAGCTGGCAGACATGCACCCCACGACGAGAGCCCTGAACCAGAGCATCCACAGTGCGCTGCACATCATAGCTCACGGATCTGCCATTCCGCAGGTGGTACGGCTCGGCAACGGCTATTACGCCACAATATGGCATCCCGCCACCGTCGACAAAACCACAAGCCAGGTCGTTGAGGCCCTGGCCGAAATCACACCTCCCGACCTGGTGGTATGGGAGAAGCACGGCGGCGGCGAGCCCCAACAACCGGGCAACCCATCGGAGCTGCTGCTGGATTGGTTGCTCGGATTCCTCATCATGAAACTCTCGTCCGACAACCAACAGCAGAGCGACATTTTCCATTTCCTTTTCCACCAGCAGGACAACCAGTTCAATGGTGTGGGAGAAAAGTCTATTCCAGGCAGCATCATGTCGTGGTTCGACCGTCTGAACATAGGCCAGCACAAATACAGCCCTGCCGTGATAGTGAGCATCAACGGCGAGATGTTCTCCGTAGACATGGCAGTGCATATAGACGGAGCGGCGGTGACGTTCCGCGAGATACTAAGTTTGAAAGAATATGCCGACATACGCATGGAGGTTCTGAAAGAGGCATCTCTCCTATCGCCATACATCGACGGCTTCGAGCAATACATCAAAGCGAAGGCAAAAAAACCTATCACGTTTGACACCGGCAAGTTAACGACCTTTCTCATGCAGATGGTCCCATCCATGCGCCTGCTCGGAGTCAAAATCATACTGCCCAAAGAGCTACAGGCCTTGGTGCGTCCCCGCATCAGTATGACCCTCAAGAAGAAACAGAGTCAAGACGGCATAAATTATTTGAATCTGAGCGAGATGCTCGACTTCGACTGGAAAGTTGCACTTGGCGACCAACAGGTGAGCGTGGCAGAGTTCAGGAAGCTGACAGAAAAAGCAGAAGGTCTCATCCGCTTCAAAGGGCAATACATATATGTAGATGCCATTGACCTGTCGAAAATTGACGACGTTCTGTCGGGTCGCCACCCTGTGACACCATACGAGATGCTGCAGACTGCATTGAGCGAGGAGTACGATGGGGCCACAGTGGCTCTAAGCGACGAGGTCCGCAAGCTCATCGCCAAACTGGGCAAACAACGCAAACTCGCCGTCCCCGCCAACGTGAAGGCCACCCTCCGTCCCTACCAGCAGCGAGGCTATGAATGGTTGTACCGCAACGCACAGATGGGGTTCGGCAGCATCCTCGCTGATGACATGGGCCTCGGAAAAACGCTTCAGGTCATCACATTACTGCAACGGTTCAAGGACGAGGCGACAAAGAATGATTCGAAGTCTTCTCTGCCCAAGTTTCTCATCGTCGTCCCCACCACCCTCATCAGCAACTGGCAATCCGAACTTGGACGCTTCGCTCCGAAACTGTCCTGTTTCGTATACCATGGCGGTGGACGCAACATCAAACAGTTCGACGCTGACCTGATGCTGACCACATACGGGGTAGCCCGCAGCGACACAGCGCAACTGAAGAAGGTAAAGTGGCACACCATCGTCATCGACGAGGCTCAAAACATCAAGAACACCTCCACAGCTCAAAGCAAGGCCATCCGCTCCCTGCCGGCCACCAACCACATAGCCATGAGCGGAACACCCATAGAGAACCGCATGTCAGAGTTCTGGTCTATCATGGACTTTGCCAACCACGGACTGCTGGGCAGCACTAAACAATTCAAGGAGGAATACGCCACGCCCATACAGAAATGGGGCAATGCCACCGTGGCGGAGCGCTTCCGCAAAGTCACTGCTCCGTTCCTGCTTCGCCGCCTCAAGACCGACCGCAGCATCATCTCCGACCTGCCCGACAAAATTGAGGAGAATACCTACACCACTCTCACCAACCGCCAAGCCGCACTCTATCACGAGACCGTCGAGGAAGCAATGAGGGTTATCAACTCTACTGACACCTCGACACAACAAGGCATCTTCAAACGACAGGGGCTGGTGCTGCAAATGATTCTGGCCCTGAAACAGATATGCAACCACCCGTCGCTGTTCCTCAAAAACGGGGAACAGACACCCGAACTATCGGGAAAGACAGAGACCCTGCTCACCCTGCTGGAAAGCATCACCGCAAGCAGACAGAAGGTGCTGGTGTTCACCCAGTTCAAGGAGATGGGCGACCTATTGGCACAGTGCATTGAGCAACGCCTTGGCGAGAAAGTCCTTTTCCTGCACGGCGGATGTAGTATCAAGCAGCGCAAACAGATGGTCGATGACTTCCAAACGCGTCCCGAATGCCGCATATTCATACTATCCATCAAGGCAGCTGGCACCGGGCTGAACCTCACAGCGGCAAGCCATGTGATACATTACGACCTATGGTGGAATCCCGCTGTAGAGGCTCAAGCCACCGACCGCGCCTACCGCATAGGGCAACACCAGAATGTCATAGTGCACCGTTTCATCACTAAGGATACTTTCGAAGAACAAATCGACCGCATGATACAGGAGAAACGCCATCTTGTAGACATGACCGTGGCGAGCGGCGAAAGCTGGATAGGCAACCTTTCAAACGAAGAACTTAACGACATCTTCATGCGTTGACCTGTTCTGTCAAGGCTTGCACGCTTCACTAATCATTGTCTTTCAAGGCTTCTCAATTCTCAATTCTCAATTTACAAAAAAAGCCGACACGGCGGTGGCTGTGTCGGCTTTTTTTTTATTTTCCCCAAAAATCCCCCTGCCACCAAAAAAAAATGGCGAAGGTGTAGCGGGGTACAAGTTCCTGTGGACCGCGTAGAGCTGTAATGAATAAACAAAGCCATAAGAAGTATAGCTTTACCCAAGTAGTTGGACCGTAGCAGAACAGTAGTTGAACACATATACCCAAGT
>CADBOG010000062.1 GCA_902796265.1 uncultured Bacteroidota bacterium | reverse complement strand
GCTTTTGCACAAAACCGAGGTGGTGGCTCCCGCGGTGGCGGATCTGTTTCCAGTTCTTCCAGTCGTGGTGGTGGTTCATTCTCAAGTTCCTCAAGCCGTAGTGGCAGCTCATATTCGGGTTCTTCTAGCCGTAGCTCCTATTCAGGTTCCTCTAGCCGCAGCAGCTATTCGAGCCCTTCGCCTCGCAGCAGTTCTTCTAGCCGCAGCAGCTTTTCAAGCCCTTCACCTCGCAGCAACTCCAGCTCCTCTAGTCGTAGCAGCTATTCGAGCCCTTCACCTCGCAATAGCTCAAGTTCTTCGAGTCGAAGCAGCTTCTCCTCACCTTCCAGCCGTGGAGTTAGTTCCTCACCTTCCAGTCGCGGTGAGTCATCGTTACGCAGCAACTCGCGTTCAACGGTAGGTTCCCCTTCCAGCCGCACCCCCAGCAGCGTAAGCGACAGAAGCAATTCAGGTGGTGTTCGTGAGGGTTCTCCCAATGCTGGTCCTTCTCGCTCAACGACATACGGTCGTCCTGGTGGCACACCTCCTCATGTCGACCACGGCTATGCCCGCCCAGGACATCCCGGTCACATGCCTCCTTCACATCGCCCCATGCATCCTGCTCCCTACTTCCATCATCCATATCACCATCACATGATCCACATGCGCCCCATCGTTTGGGTTCCCGTACCTCCACGTCCTCTCTTCTGGCCCGGTTTCTGGCTCTACTGCAACTCCTACTGGTACGACTATCATGTGACCGACGTCACGGTGGTGAACAGATATGTAAAAGATACCTACAATGTTGATATGATCAGCTATGCCATCAGCGGAGATATAATGTATGCCATAGTCAACGATAGTGACGGTAACACCTACCTCCAAGTATTCGACAAGAACGACAAACTTCTGGCTGAGCAGGAAATAAGCCGCAAATACATCAAGACAGAGATTGACCGCGAGAATGGTGGCTGCTGGATTTTCAAGAAAAGAGACAAAGACCCAATGCTCTTCCTCTATGTCGACGGCGAACTTCTGATATACGAAGCCGATTGAGAAAGATAAAACAAGAGAACCTTCTTGCAAAGTAAAAATACTTACCCTTTTTAATGTTGTTCGGTGAAAAGAGCGTCCCTTAGTGGATGCTCTTTTCCTTTTATACTACAATAAGAAAGAGACATCAACGTTATTATATTATACGTTCAAAGAATCTCTCTCATTCAAACTATATGATACGCTCCAATCTTCAAGTAGAAATATGCTGTAATTCTGTACTTTCGGCACGCAACGCCAAGTTGGGTGGTGCCTACCGTATAGAGCTATGCCAAGCCTTGGGCGAAGGTGGAACCACACCCTCTGCTGCCGCCATAAGCTATTGTGTACATGAACTTAACCTTCACACACGAGTGCTTATTCGCCCCCGAGGTGGCAATTTCTGCTACGACGATGAGGATTTCAGGATTATCCTCGACGACATCCGTTATGCCTATAAACTTGGTGCACACGCTGTTGTGGTGGGATTTCTGACAAAGAGTGGCGACATCGATATGCCAAAAACTATAGCAGCTGTAGAAGCTGCCAATGGTATGAGTGTCACTTTCCATCGCGCCTTCGACGAATGCCGCGACCCTCACGAAGCTCTTGAACAAATTATAGAGTGCGGATGCCAAAAACTACTCACATCTGGTTGCAAACCAACGGCTTTGGAAGGTGCCCAGATGCTAAGAAGCCTCCATCAGCAAGCCGATGGAAGAATCAATATTATTGCAGCAAGCGGCATCACTCCTTCCAATGTCGTTCAGCTGCTACGCGAAACGGGTGTCCATGAAATCCATGCCTCATGCAAGACAACTGCCGATGGATTTACAGCTACCGATGAAACCCTCGTCAAGCAACTCTTCACGCTTGTAGAATAATAGCTAAATATCATAGAACAAATAATTTATCATGAAAAAGCTGAGTATAGTACTGCTGTTTGTTTTTGCAGGTATGCTTTGCGTCTCCTGCCACAAGGAAAAGCATTTTATCACCGACGAAGATTATCGGACACAAGTACATGACGACTTCCTGAAACGTAAAGAGCTGGCAGTCATGCGCTCCGACAAGCTCTTCGGTGGGATGGACACTCTCGACACAGAGACACGCGAAGCACTTGAGTTTCTCTATGCCTATATGCCTTACAGCGACCTTGCCGACTACGACCAACCATTCTATCTCCAACAGATAAGGGCAGCCTTCAAGGCACGCAACACTTTCGCTTGGGGCAAGACGGTGCCAGAGGACATCTTCCGCCACTTTGTATTGGTTTATCGCGTAAATAATGAAAACCTTGATACCGCACGAATGCTTATGCAGCGTGAATTGGCTCCCCGCCTTGAGGGACTCTCAATATATGATGCTGCTCTTGAGGTCAACCACTGGTGCCACGAGCATGTTGCATATAGAGCCAGCGACAGCCGCACATCGGCTCCTCTTGCCACTATGCGTACATCACTTGGTCGCTGCGGAGAGGAGTCAACCTTCACAGTCACAGCACTACGAAGCGTGGGCATTCCTGCACGCCAATGCTACACTCCCCGCTGGGCACATTGCGACGACAACCACGCATGGGTCGAGGTCTATATCCCCGACAGCAACAGATGGTACTTCCTTGGCGCCTGCGAACCTGATGCTGAGCTGGATATGGGTTGGTTTGCTGTTCCTTCCACACGTTGCATGATGGTGCACAGCAACGCTTTCGGCCGCTATCGTGGCGACGAGGAAATAAACTTCCAAAACCATCTTTACGCCAAGATTAATATGCTCTCCAACTATGCGCCTACGAAGAAGATAACGGTTCAGGTAAAGGATGCTGACGGCCATATCGTCAAAGATGCTGAAGTCAAATTCAAACTCTATAACTATTGCGAGTTCTATCCTCTTGCCACTATCAAGACCGACGCCAATGGCATCGCTCAGCTCACCACGGGCTTGGGCGACCTTCGCGTATGGGCAACCGATGGTGAGCATTACAATTATGTGAAAATGGATGTACGTCAGCAAGATAGCGTTGAGATTTATCTTACACGCGAAGGATATGATGCCTATGCTGTGCATCAAGCTTGCGACGTTTACAAAGAAATGGTTGACAACGTGCCGCCTGTTGCTGGTGTCGCTAAGGTGACGCCATCCAAGAAGAAGGCCGAACGTAATGCTAAACGCCTGCTCTATGAGGATTCACTACGCAACGCATACGTAGCCACCTTCCCCACTCAAAACAACTACCGCGATTTCATCAAAGTCCCAAATGCAGCCGACAACAACGTGAAACGCAATTTCACCGACGAACAATTGTGGGAAATCATCCATAGTTCCGAGGGTAACTACCATGAAATCATCAGTTTCATCGAGAAAAACTACTGGTACGAACCAGGTTTCGCTCATGCCTACGACTATCTGAAGACTTTCTCCGACAAAGATATGCGTGACATCAGCTGTGAGACACTCGAAGCACATTTCTGCAATTGGGAGTCAACATCCACTGCAGCAATGCCTTATGAGGTCTACCGCAAAGGCATCATGCCTGCTCGCATCAGCAACGAGATGGTACGTCCATGGCGCGACTACCTGTCCAAAGAGTTGAACGACATTTCGGTTACTGCCGATGCAAACGCATTGAAAACATGGACCTTGAGCAATATCAAAGTCGACGAAACAGGCAACTACTATAACTGCCCTATATCACCGCGAGGTGTCTACGAGCTTGGCCATTCCGATGCCCATAGCCGCGACATATTTTTCGTTGCTGCCTGTCGTTCGCTCTACATACCCGCCTATCTCGACAATGCCACCAACACTATATATGTTTGGGAACAAGGCAGATGGAACGTTGTAAGTTTTGATGAAGGTAATACCCAACAACCTACTGCAACGCTCACCCTTACATACAAACCAACCAAGGAACTCGCCAAGCCTACCTATTGGCAACACTTCACGCTGGCCAAATACGAGAAGGGTGATTTTGTCACCTTCGACTTTGAAGAGGATGAACGCATGAATCGTTTCCCAGCGACAATAGCGTTGGAACCAGGCTATTACTGCCTTACCACAGGCAATCGTTACCCCGAAGGCGACGTATTGGTTAGCGAGGAATATTTCCTTGTCCATGATGGCCAGCGGCTCACCAAGGAGATTGTCCTACGACCTCTTATGAAGCGTACTACAACATCCGTTGCCGCTATAGACCCCAAGCAAGAGATTATACCCAACATGTCGTCGCTTGCCGATTATGCAGGCAGTACAGGGATGCTCTTCATATTTATGGGTGACTATAAGGAACCCTCCAAGCATCTTGTCAAAGAAATGCAAAGTCTTAAGAAAGAATACAAATCATGGGGAGGAATGATATATTTAGTTGCACCACCTTCGGCAAAACCCATTTCGTGGGGTTTGCCCAATACCGACTGCATACTTCGCGATGCAACCGATAAAGACCCCTTTGAACTCAAGATACTAGAAGCCTTGAAACTCGACTTACACAATGATTATCCCTTAGTGGCTTTAGTGAACAATAAAGGAGAAATCCTCTTCCACAGTCACGGCTACTCAATAGGTCTCGCAGAGCAGATTCTTAAGCATTTATGATTTGTTGATTTAGGTTGACACTTTTTATTATATGCTATTGGATCTGTTGAAGGGTTAATATTTTCGACTGTTTCCTTATGATTGGAGAATCATAATTGACAGTCATCTGTGCCGGTTGGTATTTGAACATGCCTTTGCAATAAATGGTGAAAAGAAATT
>CADBOG010000061.1 GCA_902796265.1 uncultured Bacteroidota bacterium | reverse complement strand
TTTTTTAGGTAGCGGGGGAAGGAATTGAACCTCCGACCTTTGGGTTATGAGCCCAACGAGCTACCACTGCTCCACCCCGCACTATTTGAATTGAAATCGAGTGCAAAAGTACACACTTTTTGAAAACTGACCAAATTTTTTTGAGCAAAAAAAATACCTGCTGCCGTAAATTACTGATTTACCGACAGCAGGATTATTGTTTTTTAGGATGGTTATCCTTGAATATTAATTACAAAAACAGCTAATCTAGAGCTTGAATTTTCATTTTTTAGCAAAGTTTTCTATACCTTCATGAAGGAATTCGAGGAACTTTGACGGGTCGGGATTGTAGGAGAAATTCTCCTTGGTCAGCTGGTTGCCCTCAGCGTCGATGATGACATAGTACGGCTGAGCATTCATGTTATAGTTAGTACGCTGATAGAAGAGGTTGCGGCGACCAAGAGTCTTGATGGTGCGGTCACCGTCCATGACCCATTCGCTTTCAGGCAAGTCGATGTCGTTCATGTCGCAGTAAAGTTCGCATAGCACGAAATTGTCATTCATATACTTTTTGACATCGTCGTTGGAGAGCACATACTGCTCCATCTTACGGCAGTTGTTGCAATTGATTCCAGTGAAGTCGATGAAGATAGGCTTGCCATTCTGACGGGCGAACGCCTTAGCCTCCTCAATGTCAAAGAATCCCTTATACCCAAGAGGCTCATGAAGCTTGTCGGCATACTTGCGGTCGGCAGGGATGCCGTCATAGCTCACCGCGCTTGCCACACCACCACGGTTGTCGACGACAATCTTCTCAATGTTGAAATCCTGCGTGTGCATGGGGGGCAGAAAACCGCTGATGCCGTTGAGGGGAGCGCCAAAAAGACCGGGAATCATATAGACAGTGAAAGAGAGCGAGGCGATAGCAAAGAATAGACGGAGCACACCGATTTGCTTAACCTCCTCGTCGCCTTTGAATTTGAGTTTGCCGAGCAGATAGATGCCCATAAGACCGAAGATGACGATCCATAGAGCGAGATAGATTTCGCGGTCGAGCAGACGCCAACCCCAGTAGAGGTCAGCCATCTGGAGGAACTTAAGACCAAATGCCAGCTCGAGGAAGGCAAAGACAATCTTCACAGAGTTGAGCCAGCCGCCCGACTTCATATTCTTGAGTACAGAGGGGAAGAAAGCCAAGAGGGTGAAAGGCAGAGCGAAGCCGATGCCAAATCCCAGCATAGAGACGAGGCTTATCCAGCGATTAGTGGTAGAAGTTGCAAGTTCCACGAGGGCGGCACCAATGATGGGACCCGTGCAGGAGAAAGAAACCAACACGGTGGTGAGAGCGATGAAGAAAGGAGCCATGAATCCGCCCTTATCAGCTTGAGCATCACTAGCGTTGACCCATTTCTCAGGCATCTTTATTTCGAAGAGGCCGAAGAAAGAGAGAGCAAAGACGAAGAAGATGATGAAGAAGATAAGGTTAGGTATACCGTGAGTGCCGATGACATTGAGCGACTCAGGACCGAGGAAGAGGGTAAGTACAGCACCCAGCACAGCAAACATAAAGATGATAGATCCACCAAAGAAGAGAGCTTGACGGCGGTTCTTGCGTTTGTTGTCGCTGCTGTGCATGAAGAAGTTGACCGTCATAGGAATCATCGGGAAAACGCAAGGAGTGAACATGGTGACGATGCCAGCCAACAGAGCGCCAAAGAAGAGACCCAAGAGCGACTTATGTTCTGCCGGTTCCTCGGATTCGGGCTTAGCGGTTGCTATCTCGGCAACAGGCTCAGCCGGAGCATCAACCTCAGCAACAGTCACAGCGGTATCAGTTTCAGTCGTTTCAGTTTCAACAGTTTCATTAGCGACAGCTTGTGAAGTTGCCGGCACATTGAAAGTGAAAGGTTTGTCGTCGGGAGCGATGCAGCTACCATCGTTGCAGAGTTGATAATACATAGAACCCTTTACGACAAAAGGCTGGTCGGTGTTGCGTTTGATTTTTTGGCGGAAAGTGACATTGCCCGAGAAGGAACGCACCACACATTTAAAGATGTCGTCCATTTCCTCATGAGGTTTCGGTTCCACGACACCGCCCACACGCTTGTAGTTCTTGTCCTCCGTGAAGGTGAACTCCGACGGGATAGGACCATTGGGGTCAGACTTCTGCGAATAGATATGCCAACCATTGTCGAGCTTAAGGACAAACTGCAATTCCACCTCATTGTTGGGCAGTTCCTTGACCTTATAGCTCCAGTGGGCAGGGTCAATCTGTGCCGAAAGAGACAATATGGAGGCCATAAAAAGGCCGAAGAAAGCGAATTTGATAAAATTTTTCATGTGATTCAATGAGTTATATCGAATAATCAATTTATGAAATAAAGTGCAAATATACATTTTTTTCCAAAAACAACCATCTTTACCAAAAAATATCTATTTTTGCAATCAGAAATGGGGAAGCCGAAAACCACAAAGAGTAGGCATAAATAACATTAACTAAACACCTTACAATGAAAAAAGTAATTTTAGCTATTGCTGCCATTGCTGTCGTTGTTTGCTTCAGCTTCACATCATGCAAAAAAACTTGCACCTGCAAAACCTATCTAGATGGAGAAGTAATGAGTACCCGCGAAGATGTCGATCCTCAAGGCAAGAAATGCAGTGAGTTTGGTGAAGTCATCGAATCTAATGGTAAAAAGACTGGATTGGAGTGCAGATAATCAATTGAATCAAGAAAAAACACAACTAATTAGTTTTTTTCATAAGCTGCTATTTCAGATTGAATAGCAGCTTTTTTTCGCCCTTTTCAGTACGGATAAAGAGAGTATAGTTCATCTTCGGCATCTTGCTTATGGTGATGCGAGCCTCGTTGCGGTATTGAGGAAGCTTGCGGACACTTTGGCCGTCGGGGCCTACAAATTCGACCTCGGCCACGGGGCTTTCCATCGAGATTGTAATGTAACCCTGGTCGAGGAAGGGGTTGACAACGACCCTTTCTTTCGAGGCACCCTGAGCCTCCATTCCTGACGAAGCGGTAAAATCCTGATGGAACATGGCACCGCTGACCTGTGAGAGCTTACGGGTAGCAGGTTCGAAAGAGCGCATGTCGTCGGCAGGAGTCAACGTGAGGGTAGCACCGGTGGCGACCTCCAGATAATAGCGGCCATCGGCATCGGTGGTTGCCTGCTGCTGACCGTCGCTGACAACAATACCAGCGAGTGGATTACCACGGTCATCGGCGATGCGACCCATCACAGGATGGGCGCTGAAACGCGTGAGGCCCTGCATATTGCTGCCGAACCACTTGTTACCTTGGCCATCGACCATTACGCGACGATGGATGTCGTTGGGAATGGCCGACTGCTTAGCGCGATAGACCTTCCATCCATCCTTGCCGTCGAAGAGAGCGACACCCTTGTCGGTAACCATCCAGATGGCACCCGAGGGGTCGAAGGCGAGGTCATTAACCTGATTGCAAGGCAGAGGGCTATTCTCGGCAGTAAAGACCGTCCAGTTCTCACCATCGATACGCACAAGGCCGCCAAGAGTACCAAGCCACTTGGTGTCGTTCTTGTCGATGATGATAGCCGGGATGATGTTGTGAGGCAGCTTGGAATTCTTGGTAGTATACGATGTCCAGTTGCGGCCATCGAAGATAGAGATGCCGTCGTTGGTGCCAATCCATTTCTTGTTGTTGCGGTCGATGGCGACACAGAGGATGAAGTCGCTAAGCAGCTCAGAGTCGCTCGATGTGTACTTCTTCCACTCGCGGCCATCGTAACATACAAGTCCACCGAGAGTTACGCCAATCCACTTCACGTCGTTGCGGTCAATGGCAATTTTAGAGATGAACTTCATCTGCAGCTTCTTCATCTGTTCCTTATGTTCTGTCCAACGGGAGCCATCGAACTCGATGACACCATAATCGTCGGTGCCTATCCAGAGGACATTGTTGGCATCGACAGTCAAGCAGTTGACAAACTGGTCTTTAAGTTTCTGGTTGAACATCGAGAAATCTGTCCAGGTCTTGCCAGTAAGCTTAGCCATACCCATCTCGGTGCCGAACCATTTCGAGTTCTTCTTGTCGGAAGCCATCGCGAGGATAGAGTTGCCCAACTCGGAGTTCTTCATTGTGAAACGCGTCCAGTTTTCCTGAGCGAAGGAAAGCGAGAAGCGGAAAGTAAAGAAAGACAATATTGTGGCGAGAAGGAAGATTCTTTTCATTGGGGAAATGGAATTGGAACTAAACTATTGGAATTAAACAAAGATGGTTGAAAGGACAGTTTCAAGTTTTGTGTTTTTCTTTTTTGGCTGCTGGGAAGAGGATATTGTTGAGTATCAATCTGTAGCCAGGTGAGTTAGGGTATAGCGAAAGGTCGGTTGGAGGGTCGCCTACAAAGTGACGGTAATCCTCGGGGTCGTGGCCACCGAGGAAAGTCCACGTGCCCTTACCATATTCGCCATGCAGGTAACGCACCTCACCCAGCTCCTTGTTCTCGCCCATAATCAAGGCATTGGTTTTCACCGTAGAGCGGCGGAAAGCAGTCGTCTGCCCCATAAAGCCATGAATGATACGGGTGTGGTTTTGAGTCAGCATGGTGGGAATCCAATCCCATTTGGCAGAGAAATCGAAGAGAGTGAAGAAATCGTTCTTCTCATTCACCTGACGCTGGCGGGTGCGGTCGTCGATATCGATAGTAGAGATTTCGTACTCCGAAGGGTTGGTACTGATGCGGAAATCCTTGAAAGCAAAGCACTTCGAATAGTCGAGCAGCTGTTGTGCGTTAGGTTGCATGGGGTCGCCGTCGAACATCACGTCGCAGATATCTACATTCTCGGCGGCAAGAGCAACATCATAGCTATCAGGAGCCGAGCACATAGCGAAAAGGAAACCGCCACCCATGACGAAGTCGCGAATCTTGTGGCATACAGCAAGCTTGAGCTGCGATACCTTCTGATAGCCAAGCTTGTGGGCACGAGCCTCTTGGTCGCGAACATCCTCGATGTACCATTGGGCATTGCGGTAGTTGCCCCAGAACTTTCCATACTGACCTGTGAAGTCCTCATGGTGCAGATGGAGCCAGTCGTAGGTAGGCAGCACGCCAGCCACCACCTCCTCGTCGTAGATTACATCGTAAGGTATTTCGGCATAGGTCATTACGAGGGTGACGGCATCGTCCCACGGCAGCTTGCTTTTAGGCGAATAGACGGCAATCTTGGGAGCCTTCTGCAGACGCACAGCATCCATATTGACCGAAGGGTCAGCTATTTCGGAGAGAATAGCCGTCGACTGCCCGTCGGCAATAGTTTCGGTCGAGACGCCGCGAAGCTTCGCCTGTCGCTCGATGGCATCGGCATACTTCATCATGAAGGCACCACCTCGATAGTTGAGCAGCCAGGTGACCTCCACCTCGCGTTCGAGAGCGTAGTAGGCAATTCCGTAGGCTTTGAGGTGGTTACGCTGCGTCTCGTCCATCGGGATAAGGAGATAGGTGGCGCGAGCGCAAGGCACCATCGTCAGCAAGAATATCAGCAATATAGAAGCAAGTCGTTTCATAAAAAAAGCGTGCAAGACAAACATCTGCACGCCTAATAACTGAAAAGAATGTTTTTTATTGTGTCAATTCTTCACAAATCATTTTTTATTCATCAAGCGATTTCTTTTCACGAATCGCTACTTCTTCACAAAACGCTTCACGACGGTTCCCGTTGTGGTCACTATGCGGACAAAATAGTGGCCGTTGGGTAGGTCGGAGATATCTACAGAGGACTTGTCGGAAGTTGCCACGCAGCGACCGCTGAGGTCGACAATATCAACCTGCTGCAAGTTTACGGCACGCACATTCAGTCGGTTGTGTGCGGGGTTGGGATAGATGTCGCATTGCTGATGGGAATCGACATTATCTATGCCCACATGGTCGCAAGGTTCGGGAATAGCATGTGTGCCACCATTGCGATAAGCGTTGGATACAGACACAAGGTTCTGTCCATGCTGGTTACGAATCCAGTAGCTGGCATAGCGGTCGGTGCCGCCACCAGAGTGCCAAACGGCATAGATGCTGTCGTGAGGAACGAGGATGACAAGTGTATCGCTTTTGGGTTCAGTCAGTTGAGCCTTACCGAAGATATAGCCGCCTGTCGACTCGATGGAAAGGAAGGCATCGTTCTGCCAACCTTCAAAGTGGTTGTTGGTGTTCTGCATGACTACAGTCAACGGGCACATATCTTCAGGGCGGTAGTTTACCTGAGAAATCTTGACGTATGCCGTGTCATAGCCTTGAGTGACAATTATATACCCCACACGTTCGCCAACCTCATCAAGAGGATTAACCTGGAAGTGGAGCCAACCTGCGCGCCCGAAGGAGGGGTTATCGATGGTCATCCATTGGACAGTACTTGCGACAATAAGTTCGCTATTGTTAGTTTCGTTGATGCCGATGATGATGGAGTCGGAACCGCCATCACCATCGAACCCCAGAAGGGTGTCGCTAACGCGAAGGGCATAGTCGGGAACGGCACCGACAAGGCAGGAATTGTTCATATTAAATGTATAGGTGACGTTGCCGCCAACACCACCAACGCCCGGATTGATGTTGTCGACACGGAAATAGCCGTCGCCAGTACCGCTCCAACCGAAGTTGAAGTGCAGGAACTGCTGGTCGTCGTAGCCATCGCAGATGAAGCCGTGACCGCCTTGTGTGGCGGCGCCAGCATAGAGGATTGGGTGACCGAGGTCGAGCTCGTTGATGAGTATGGCTCGCCATTGGTCGTTGGTGTAGCCTAAATCCTTATGGTAGACGCGCATATCGCGGCTATAGTGAAAATAATCTTTGAGAGCGTTATCCTGCGAAGGGATGTTATCGATGCCAGCAAGGCCAGCAGCTGCGCTGCCTCCTGATGCGGCCGTGCCGTAATCCATCTCGAGTGCGACACCACAATGGTACATAAGAGTGGCGACAGCCGTGATTTTCTCGATGGTGTTGTATTGGTTAGTGCTGTCGGGCATATTGTCCCAATCGTAGATGGTATGGGCGAAATCGGCACTCTCGACGGTGCCTGTGCGTGGAGCCGTGTAGGAGTTGGAGCCGACACCGAAAGCGGGATAATTCCAGAACTTCATATACTGGGCAAGAGCCGTTGCGGCACAGCCAGATACGGTAGCTGGAGGACAGAGATAGTTGTAGGGATACTCCTGATCCCAATGGACGGTAAGGAGCGGCCCCACTACTGGCTGAGACTTATGGCCGCCCTTTACGCCTTGCTCGAGGCGGTACCATTCGGCAACGGCTTTATTGTCGGCAAGAACGTTGAGCCCTTGTTGACGGGCACGCCATACGGCCTCTATCTCAGCTTCATAGCCGCTGAGCCATTGGGTAAACGATACGGGCATATCGGCTTTGGAGATATAGCCGTCGGGCGAATAGCCGAGGATTGGATAGAGCGAATCGTCGTTGGTGACGAGCACCCAACCACCGCCTTCGTTCTCAAAGAGATAGATGCCTGAATAGAACCAGTTTTCGGTACGCAGGGTCAGGTTGGCAGGAGCCTTGCTTTGAACGGTCGACGACCAGAAGTTGGTGGCGACGGTGGCGGCCTTCTCCTTGGAGACGGGAGTCGCGAAGGCGAGTGTAACGCTTGCAACAAGGACGAAAAAAAGTGCGATATTTTTTCTCATTTTCTGTTTTTCGGGGTTTGAAACGTTAGGGAAAAGTCTTTATATAATAGACGTGCAAAGATAGCAAAATCTTACAACTAACAGAAAATATTTTTTTGATTCAAGAGATAGAAAACTGATAAACAACAGATAACATATCAACATTTCTTTCATCAAAAAAGAACGAAATAGTCATATTGAAAGATTTTTTTTGTCGTATCGGTAAAAATTAGTACTTTTGCAAATTGATTTCGGGATGGAAAATGATGAATATGCTCCTTTCTTCACTCCGATATTGAAGAGCGGATATGGCGTAATTGGTAGCCGCGTTAGACTTAGGATCTAATTCCTCCAGGAGTGGGGGTTCGAGTCCCCCTATCCGCACAAAGCGACTGACGAGGGTTGAATACCCTCGTCTTCTTTTTTATAGTTGCTTGAAATTGGATGCATCCTAATCTAATACGTTTTGACCGATTCAAAAACTCCTTTATTGATGATTTGAGACAATAATCTTCGTTTTGTTTCGTTATACGTATCAAAAATGTTGAAAATGAAAAAAACGATATTGTTTGTTGCTCTTCTTACAAGTCTATCTATTCAAGCTCAAAACAGCACGACTTGGAATGTAAGTGTAGGTGGTTCATTCCCTATTGGGGATTTTACGTCTTTTTCATACGACCCCAATACGTTAGTTACTAATTGTGGTCTTATGGATGAAGATGCCAATGGTGGTGGTGCGTCGGCAGGTTTTAATCTCGGATTTGAAGCACTATTACCGATGCAGAATGACAACCTGTCTTTCTGTCTTTCGGCAGACCTTAATTATAACGGATTCAATAGCGATGGTAAAAGATTTTTAAATCTTAGCGGCTCGTATTTTGATAACACTTTGAGAAATCAGGTTCAAAGTAGCGGGGGAACTTCCGTTTCTTCAAGTTGGGTAGTGAATGGAACTCCATCATATATAAACATTCCATTGTTGGTGGGAATGAGGTATACTATGCCTATGAAAAATAGTATGGACTTCTTTGCAGAAGGTGGTATTGGTATGAATTTGAGAATTGTCACACCGATAAATTTTACTGAACGAATGAATTATCTTTATGGTGGATACTATCAAGAAATAACTATTGATGAACGATTTAAGTTTGCAATGAAAGGCACATTAGCATTCAGATTGGGTTTAGGTGTTAAATTTGCAGAAAAGCTATCATTGGGGGCATATTACTACTATATGGGGACAGGGGATGTCTTTGTTACTATAACTGCTAAAGACCCAAATAATAGTTCAATTCAACCATCAGAACAAAGCGCACAGTACGGGACTGTGAACCCAATGATGGCGGTTGTGAAGTTATGTTATTATCTGTAAAGCCTATAATTCACTCTCACGTCTATCAAATCAAACATCATCCGAATTCGTTATACCAATGAACAAAATCGACTAACTTATAATAATCGTTGCGAAATGTTCGATAATCTGTCAAGCATCCGCACAAAGCCTAAAACAACATTTCCCTACGGAATGTTGTTTTTTATAACGGCAAAACTATGAATATCTCTGATTTTTTAATCAAATGGCGTGCTGTACCGATGGGCATAACCGGTATCTTGCTCGGATTGGTTAGTGCCGATTTGTTTTTCGGGACAGGCTTTTTCAGTTCGCTTACCCCCGTCATAGTGCTGATTATAACAGGTTTCCTTACATTGCCCCTATGTTGCTTCATTCTTTTAATGCAGCTGACTGATAGCAAAGACAAACGCCCACGGATTTTTGTCGACATCCTCCGCGCAATTGCGCTTTGCCTGTTGATGCTGCTATGGTTCTCGCTGCTGGAGCCGATGTTCCTGCTTGTCTTTGCGTGAAAAAGGTTAGACTTAAGTTAGAGTTAAGTTAGACTTAGGTTAGAGTTGGAAAAATCTCAGTTGTTTTATTCGGCCGATAAGGTTTGTCGGAATGATGGTTTTTGGATTGATGGCGTGGTCGTTCAACTTTTTTAACACATTTTTTTAGCCAGAGAGCGTTCTATTCGAAATTTATTCGTATCTTTGCATATTATATCAAAAAGCGTTTTTCCGCTTTCTGACTGTTTGTCATATAAATAGAACACAAAAACCGAACTAAAAAAAAAATCGCAACGGCCAACAAATTTCCTTATCACGTAGCGTTGCACTATAAACGACCACTAACGAACACTTGTAATGGAAGAAGAGATTATCACACCGATTGTCGACGAATACGACGAAAGTAAGATTGTGCATCTGGAAGATATGGTGCACATTCGCCTGCGTCCCGGCATGTATATTGGCAAGCTGGGCGACGGCTCGTCGCACGACGACGGCATCTATGTGCTAATCAAGGAGGTTATAGACAACGCCATCGACGAGTTCACATCGGGGTTCGGCAAACGCATCAACGTGAAGATTGACTTTGGCGAGCGAAGGGTTTCGATACGCGACTTCGGACGCGGTATCCCGCTGGGCAGCATCGTCGACGCTGTCTCGAAGCTCAATACGGGAGCAAAATATGACAGCAAGGTCTTCCAGAAGTCGGTGGGATTGAACGGTGTAGGTACGAAGGCTGTCAACGCCCTTTCCTCCTACTTCAAGGTGCAGGCAATTCGCGATGGCAAGACACGCATAGCCGAGTTTTGCGAAGGCAAACTCACAAGCGACACGGGAATAATCAGCGTTGATAAGTTGAATGATTCACAAAACAATTCAACAGACAAACAGATAAACAATCTGGATGAGAACGGCACCCTTGTGGAATTCATTCCCGACAACAAGCTTTTTGGCAACTACCACTTCGTCAACGACTATGTAGAGCGCCGCATCTGGAACTATGCCTACCTCAACCGAGGGTTGACACTTTACTACAACGACCGCCGCTACTACTCGAAGAACGGCTTGCTCGACCTCTTGGAGCATAATATGGACAGCGAGGGTCTCTACCCCGTGGTGCATATCAAGGAGGGCGACTTCGAATGCGCCTTCACTCACGTCAACGGTCAGAGCAGCGACTACTACTACAGCTTCGTCAACGGCCAGCACACCACCGAAGGCGGCACACACCAGAGTGCTTTCCGCGAAGCCTTCGCACGTGTGGTGCGCGATTTCTACAAGAAAGACTACGAGCCGGCCGACATACGACAAGGCCTCGTATGCGCCTTATGCGTAAGGATTCAGGAACCCGTCTTCGAGGCGCAAACCAAGACCAAGCTCGGTTCGACCCACTTGGCTCCCAACAATGCCGACGGCACCAACGACAGCCCTTTCCTAAAGACCTACATCCTCGACATACTGAAACGCCACCTCGACAACTACCTGCATATCAATGCCGAAACTGCCGACACGCTGCTGGCCAAAATCAACGCCAACGAGAAGGAACGCAAGGAGATTGCCGGCATAAAGAAAGAGGCCAAGGCCGCCAGCAAGAAGGCCAGCCTCAACAACCGCAAGCTGCGCGACTGCCATATACATTATAATAGTAACCACGAGCGTCGCCTGGAGACAACAGTCTTCATCACCGAGGGCGACTCGGCAAGCGGCTCTATCACCAAAAGCCGCGACGTGGCGACACAAGCCGTATTCAGCCTTCGCGGCAAACCACAGAACACTTTTAAAATCAGCAAGGTTGACGTATACAAGAACGAGGAGCTGAACCTTCTGCACAATGCTCTCGACATCGACGACGGTATGGACGGATTGAGATACAACAACGTGGTTATTGCCACCGATGCCGATGTCGACGGAATGCACATCCGCCTACTGCTACTCACCTTCTTCCTGCGTTTCTATCCCGACCTTATACGCCTCGGGCATGTGTATATACTGCAGACACCACTCTTCAGGGTGCGCAACAAGCAGAAGACAACCTATTGCTATACCGACGAGGAACGCGTGGAGGCGATACACAACACTCCGAATGCGGAGATTACACGATTCAAAGGTCTCGGAGAAATATCACCCGACGAGTTCAAGAATTTCATCGGGAAGGACATGAGGCTCGACCCCGTGTTGCTGCACAAAGACTTCGACACCAAGGGAACATTGAGATTCTATATGGGAGACAACACCTTGGAGAGACGAGAGTTCATAATGTCGAACTTGAGAGTGGAAGATGACGAGAGTATAGTAGTTGCGTGAGAAACATAAGCCAAAATGAGAGTGACAACATAGAGGGCGGCAATAATTACTACTGCATAAAAAATTAGGAATACATATAAAATCAACAAATCAACTTATTAACAAATTATAATTCTTCAAAAAATGAAAAGATTAGTATTAACACTCGTTGCTGTTGCCATCAGCTTTGCAGTTATGGCACAGAAAATGCCTATGCGCAGCAGTTCTCCTTTTGTTGCTGCCAAGTCAGTCAAGAATGCCGCCAAGGACGCCACTCCTGAATGGCATCAGATTAGCCAGGATGTTACCGGCACCAACTTCTTGAATCCGTCCCAAACAATCAGCACTGCCGCTATCCGCAATGCCGGCAAAGCTATGGTGATTGATTTCTCCGCTACCTGGTGCAGCTGGTGCTGGGTTATGCACACCAATGGTATTCTTGAGGGTATCGCCGACGCTTTTGGCGATGATATCGAAGTGATTTGGGTTGAGGCAGATGCTTCTACTTCTGCCGCCAGCATCACCGGTCAGGGCAGCTCGTCCGACCAGGGCAACTGGACTCAGACAGCTGGTGGTCAGACCGTTCCTTACCCCATCATTGATGACCCCGCTTTCGCCAATATCATTGGTGGAGCTAGCACCATCTCTGGCTTCCCCACAGTTGTTTTCGTTTCTCCTTCTGGCTACTGGTGTGATGTCTATGGCACCGACTGGGGCTTTGGTCCCTACAGTGCTACAGATGCTGTTGCAGCCATCCAAGTCCTGATGAACAACTATCCTCAGGCTGGTGTTGCTCCCCAGGGAGTCTCCATCTCGGGCATGAACACCGCTTTTGTTGGCCAAGAGTATGGTTTCGAGGTCAACTACGTCAGTGTTGATCCTGTCACCAGCATCAACTGGACTTTCCAGAACGGCGACCCCGCCACTGCCACAGGTTCATCTGCTTCTACCACTTGGAATACTGCCGGAACAGTCACCGTTACTGTTGAGGTTACCAACACAGTCGGCACCACTACCGCTACCAAGACCATCACCGTTCGCGACGGCTGGACCTTCGGCGACGAGATGGACTACACCGGTGGCACTGATTACGTCACCTCCATTGGCTACGGTGGAAATGGCGAAATTGCTTGGGGTAACAAATATCCCGCTGCCGTTGTCGCAGGCCACAACTATCTGACATCTGTCAGCGCCTACATCAACGATGGTTCTACCGGCACCTATGATGTCCGCATCTACGAAGGCACTACTCCTACCACTTTGTTGTATGAGGCTCCCTACGAGGTTACCACTACCGGTGAATGGCATACTTTCAACATCATGGGCGGTATCGCTATCGACCAGACCAAAGACCTCTGGGTCACTCTCCACTGCAATGGTGTCAACTATCCTGCTTCCATGACTGAATTCTGCGGCGATCCCAACAGCCAATTACTCGAATACCAGGGTCAATGGGTGCCCATCACCGACCTTGCTGATTTTCCATATTCCTGGATGATCAAGGCTATGACAAGCGCCAACCGTCCTGCTTTCAACTTTGAGATTGCCGGTCCTACCGACTTCATGTCTGGAGACACCAAGGACTTCACAATCACCGGTCCTGCCGATGCTACCTACAACTGGACCCTTCAGGGTGCCACACCCGCTACCGCCACTGGTACCATGGTTTCTGCCAGCTGGGCAGCCCCGGGCAACTACACCATCACTGTACAGGGTACTCTCGGTGGCAACAATCTCACCAAGACACTCAGCGTGACCGTTCGCGACGGCAGCATCACTCTTCCTTTCACAGACAGCTTCGAGAATGGATTGGCCTACTGGACTGCTGTCGATGCTGACGGTGATGGCTACACCTGGATGAACGGTGGCTTTGCCGGTCACACTGGCGAAACAGCTATTGGTTCCGCTTCCTTTATCAACAATGTTGGAGTGCTTACTCCTGACAACTGGCTCATCAGCAATCAGTTCACTTCTCCCGCTGGTGGCGTAACCATCGAGTGGTGGGAGTATGGTGTCGACGCCAATGACTATGCTGACAACTATAGTGTCTATGTCTCCCCCAATGGTGGCAACCAGCCTTCAAATTTCACCGAATTAATCTTCAACGGTTGTCCCCAGGCACCCAAGACTTGGGTTAAACACAGCCGCAATATCGCCGCTACCGGTACCATCCGTGTTGCTTTCCGTCACCACGATGTCACCAACATGTACTGGCTGCTTATCGACGATGTCAAGATTACTGCCGGTAACACTTCTGGTATCGACAACATGAACAGCGCCAATGTGGACTTCTATCCTAACCCCGTCAACGACAAGCTCTATATCAGCGAAGAGGTTGCCAAGGTTAATGTTATCGACATCAATGGCCGCACAGTGATTAGCAGCGAGAACACCCGTGTTGTTGATATGAGCAACCTTTCGAATGGCGTATACTTCGTCCGCGTCATCACCGACAACGGCACCGCTGTTAAGAAAGTTGTCAAG